>CAMSEJ010000146.1 GCA_947057405.1 uncultured Roseburia sp. | reverse complement strand
TTTTCACGCCCACTACGTCATCCGCGATCAGGCCATGTGACTGGAGTTCTGACGTGTGCTCTTCCGATCTAATAACGAAAAATTTCATTATACGGTTTCCTGGGGGGCCGATCTGCAGACCGAGCACGAGCGTTACCTGACGGAAGAGGTGTTTCAGCGTCCGGTATTTGTTACGGATTATCCGAAAGAGATCAAGGCATTTTATATGAAGCAGAACGATGACGGCAAAACCGTAGCGGCGGTCGACTGCCTGGTGCCCCAGATCGGGGAGATCATCGGCGGCAGCCAGAGGGAGGACGATTATGAGAAGCTCCTTGCGCGCATCCGGGAGCTTGGATTAAATGAAGAGGATTATAAATTCTATCTGGATCTGCGTAAATACGGTACCGCCAGGCATGCGGGCTTCGGTCTGGGCTTTGAGCGGTGCGTGATGTATCTGACCGGCATGGGCAACATCCGCGACGTTGTGCCGTTCCCGCGAACCGTCGGAAACTGCGAGCTTTAAATTTTAAAAAAATGGGATAACTTCCCCTTTTGGATCATATAGTGATTCCAGAGGGGGAATTCTTTATGCAGAAAAAAGAACAAGAAAAAGAACAGACACTGGTAACGGACGTGATTAAAATCCTGTTTGTCATGTATTTGGTTACCTGCATCCTCCTGCTGCTGCTGGCGCTGGTGCTTTATAAGTCAGAACCGGGCGAGATGGTGAGCAAGGTCTGGCTGATTGCGGTTTATATTATCAGCGGGCTGCTCGGAGGCTTTTTGATCGGGAAGAGAACAGGGAGCAGGAAATTTTTATGGGGATGTCTGATGGGGACGTTGTATTTTGCCGTTTTATTTGCGGTGTCGCTGCTGCTTTATAAGGGGCTTGCGGGAGACTGGATGCATTTGGGAACGACATTTGTTCTGTGCGTGGCATCGGGAACAGTAGGCGGGATGATAAGCTAAGCCCGCGGTAATCAAATCATGAAAAAAACTCTGCCGCCCGTATCGGGCTTTTGGCAGAGTTTTTTTATTTATGAGCGATCCATGGATTCGTCATAGAACCGGCAGCCGCAGCGTCCGTGTTCCTTTACCTGGTACAGTGCAGCGTCTGCTTTTTTATAGAGATCATCCGTAAAACCGTTCTCGGAGTACGCTCCGCCTACGCTTAAGGATACCGGAGGGAGATCGTCCTTGGGGTTTGTCAGAAGCCGGTTTATGTTGCTGATTTTGGAAAGCACCAGTTCTTTTGGGTCTGCGGTCAGATCCGTTAAGATTACGGCAAATTCATCGCCGCCGATCCGCGCGGGAAAGTCGGTGGAGCGGAAGCTGTCTTCCAAAAGGCCGGCAACCTTTTTTAAAACACGGTCGCCCATTTCGTGGCCGAAGCCGTCGTTGACCTGTTTGAATTTATCTACGTCAATAATCAGCAGGGCAAGCGGGCTTTGTTTGGCGTGGAACAGCTGCTTTAAATGGTCGAATGCACCGCGGTTAATCAGCCCGGTAAGCGGATCGTGCTCTGCCTGGTGCCGCAGAGAGAGCTCGTTGGCAGCGTTCAGCTCGAAAATATTGTTGTAGGTCAGCGCCAGGTATTTGAACTCGTAAGAGCCGACAAATTCCAGGCGTTTGTCTTCTTTGATATTTTTTACGTAGATCTGCAGCGGGTTGATAATCAGCCGGATGATCAGGAAGAAAATCACCAGGTTTTCGATAAACAGGATGCTGATTAAGATTTGCTGCCTTGTCAGGGACTGCTTTAGCACGGCGGAGCTTTGCGCCTGCTGCCGGGTGGTGTATGCAATGACGCTGTCTACGAAATACGAGATGTCTTCCATAATCAGCGCTTTGGCATCCTGGTAGCTGCTGCCAAAGAGCATATCCTGCGCTTTTTCGGTCAGTTCCGCGGGGGAGAGCGCTTCGTCCGCGGCCGTTAAGGGCATGGTTTGGATATCCTCATGCAGAGAATCCATGTCGCAGCCCTGCGCAACGGACACCAGCTTCATGGCGTATATTTCCCGTTCCATCAGGTTGTTGGAGCTGTCCAAGGCGTCTGTCAGGTGGGCATGCGTCTGGTCGTCGCTGTGGTAAGTCTCAAGCTGTTCCAAAGCGGTATCCCTGCGCCGGGTCGTGTGGGCTTCCGTGAAATAATTGTCGAGGTGCCTGGTATCGGCTGTTATGGTGTAGAGCCTGGCCTGTTCGGTCAGGTAATCGGAGCCGTTTGTGACTAACGCAGTGATTTCTTCACAGGCAATGTGCCGGTCCGTGGTGGCGACCATGGCATTGTACTGCTGCATGGATTGAATGGTTGCCAAAATGAGAAATATGTACAGGATACAGGAAATGGAAAGCATTATGAGGTTTAATGAGCGTATTTTAATGCCCTTTATCGTTTTTTTGCGGGTTTCGTCCATTGGGGTGACCTCCGTTTTGTATTTCTTGTTATACAGATATCCTGATTATAACATGAACAGGCAAAGCGGCGCAAGGGGGCGGATTTTAGTTTTGCGTTTTGTCCGGGAATATGATAGGATATCTGTTGCTGTCTCTTAATCCCGTTTTAATGTTTGTTTTATAAGATAAAGTTTTATAAAATGGTGATATTTTACAGTAGGCCGTTCTGTTCCAAAAACAGCCGGTTTTACGAAGTTATGGGAGGAAATATGCGTTTACTGGTAGTAGAAGATGAAAAGGATATGAACCGGATCATTGTAAAAGAGCTGGAATCCGAGGGATACTGCGTAGACAGCTGCTATGACGGGGAATGTGCGTTCGATTATCTCTGTATGGCAGAGTATGACGGCGTGATTTTAGACATTATGGTTCCGAAAATGGACGGTTTTACAATCTTAAAAAAAGTACGCAGCAGAGGCATTCTGACGCCGATTTTATTCTTAAGCGCCAAGAGCGACGTGGACGATATTGTTCGGGGGCTGGATCTGGGAGCGGATGATTATATGGTAAAGCCGTTTGAATTCAAAGAGCTGCTGGCAAGGGTGCGGATGATTACACGCAAAAAGGTGGATGTAAAAGAGAATATTTATACCTGCGGGGATTTATCCATAGACTGTAACACCTGTTCTGTGAAACGGGGCGATAAGCCGATTGAACTTTCTTCCAAAGAATATGCCGTACTGCTTTATCTGGTGCGCAATAAAAACGTCGTCGTTACCAGGGAACAGATCGAATCCAACATCTGGAGCATAGACCGCTACGGCAGCTCGAATCTTGTCGATGTGTACATCCGGTATCTGCGGAAGAAGATTGACGACGAATTTGATTTTAAAATGATCCAGACAATCAGAGGGGTGGGATATATATTAAAGGAAAACGAGTAAAACAGGTATCCATCATCCGCTATATTGCCGTATTTCCTGCCATTGCCCTGATTGGCATGACGGTAATTATGGTAATTTTAATCCGGTTTTTGTCCAACGCAGCCGTTGACTATGAAATAAAGCGGGAGCTTAGAAGGGGCATAGACGCAAATCTGTACCATATATCGACCAGGAACGGGAAGCTGAATATATCGGAGAACTTCCGGTATCAGGACGAAAATATCTGTTTTGTCGTGATCAGGCGGGGCGGCAGGCTTTTGGCTGGGGAATATCCGGACGAAGCGACAGAGGATCTGCGGAAGGTTTTTATCCGAAACAAGCTGAGCCGCAGTGTCGTATGCGGCGGTGAAACCTATTATATCAGGGATGTGCGGATTGGAAAAACGAAAAAAAACGCAGAAAGCAAGGGAGTATTTGTACGCGGTATTCTGAAAAAATCAGATGCGGACAGCTTCTATTTCAAGATCGAAATGATTTCTTATATCAGCCTGGTAGGCATTTTGTGTGTCATACTGGCGTTTGAATTTATATTTTCAAAGCGGATTTCCAGGGAGCTTAAGGGGATGTGCCAGACGGCGGAATGTATCGGGACAAGCCTGGATATGTCCCGGAGGATGAAAGCCGACCACCAGTATAAGGAAATTGCCGTTCTGGCAAACGCCAACAACCGTATGCTCGACCGGCTGGAGCAGACGTTTCAGATGCAGGAGCAGTTTACGTCGGACGTGGCGCACGAGCTTCGGACGCCGGTGGCGGTTGTCATGGCACAGTGCGAATACGCCAGGAAAACGGGCAGTGAGGAGGAGTACCGGGAGGTTTTGGATGTCATATACCGGCAGTCGAAGCGAATCAACAACCTGATAACCCAGCTGCTCAAATTCTCCAGGCTGGATCAGGGCAGAATGCAGCTGCAGGATGAGGTGCTGGATCTGACGGGAATCGTACAGTCTGTCTGCGAGGAACAGCAGGAAAAAGCGCAGAACGGCGTGTCGGTCCGCCTGAACCTGAACGAAGCCGTGACAACCGGCGATATCAGTCTGATTGCAATCGTAATTCAAAACCTGGTGGAAAATGCGATCAAATTCAGCCGTCCGCAGGAAGAGGTTGAGGTGGGAACCGGTGAAGAAGAAGCGGAGGTATTTGTTCGGGTATCGGATCACGGAATCGGTATCCTGCCGGAGCACAGTGAGAAGATATTCAGGCGGTTCTATAAGTGCGACAAGGCGCGAAATGCAAACGGTTTTTGTCTGGGCCTGGCGCTTTCAAAAAAGATCGTGGAGAAGCACGGGGGGAGGCTTTCCGTTGAGAGCGTATATGGGGTGGGGAGTGTGTTTACGCTTTATTTGCCGAAGCGATAAAGAAGGCTGTACAGAAAAATGGCAAATATTGGTGTCTTAATATGGTTTTAATAAGCGATATATAGTATAATAATAAGTAAAGTATTTTTTAAAGGAGAGAACAATGGATCATTTAGACGAATTAGAAGCAGAAGCCATATATATCATGCGCGAAGTTGCGGCGGAATGCGAAAAGCCCGTTATGCTGTATTCGATCGGCAAGGATTCTTCCGTTATGCTGCATCTGGCAATGAAGGCATTTTATCCGGAGAAGCCCCCGTTTCCGTTTTTGCATGTCAATACAACCTGGAAATTTAAAGAAATGATTGCGTTCCGGGATAAGATTGCACAGGATCTTCAGATTGAAATGCTCGAATACATCAACCAGGACGGTGTGGCGCAGGGGATTAACCCGTTTGACCACGGTTCGGCCTATACGGATATTATGAAAACGCAGGCGCTTAAGAAGGCTTTGGACAAGTACGGGTTTACTGCGGCGTTTGGCGGAGGCAGGCGTGACGAAGAGAAGTCACGCGCCAAGGAACGTATTTTTTCGTTCCGGGATGCCAGCCACGCCTGGGATCCAAAGAACCAGCGGCCGGAGATGTGGAAGTTATTTAATACCAGAATCAACAAAGGCGAAAGCATCCGCGTGTTCCCGCTGTCCAACTGGACCGAAAAAGATATCTGGCAGTATATCCGGCGCGAGGAGATTCCGATTGTGTCACTGTATTTTGCAAAGAAACGCCCGGTTCTTTACCGCGACGGCAATATTATTATGGTGGACGACGATCGGATCAAGCTGCGTCCGGGCGAAACGGTAGAACACAAAATGGTGCGCTTTCGGACGCTGGGCTGTTATCCGCTGACGGGTGGAGTGGAATCGGAAGCGGATACGCTTGATGCGATTATTGACGAGACTTTGGGAGCAGTCGAATCGGAGCGGACAAGCCGTGTGATCGATTCGGACGGTGGCGCGTCCAGTATGGAAAAAAGAAAACGTGAGGGGTATTTTTAGTATGAAGAATGATTTGTTGAAATTTATTACCTGCGGCAGCGTGGACGACGGGAAATCCACCCTGATTGGGCATATGCTCTACGATGCAAAGCTTTTGTTTGCCGATCAGGAAAAGGCGCTTCAGCTGGATTCCAAGGTGGGACAGGCAGGCGGCGGGATCGATTATTCGCTGCTGTTAGACGGGCTGATGGCGGAACGCGAGCAGGGGATTACAATTGATGTGGCATACCGTTATTTTACAACCGAGAACCGCAGCTTTATCGTGGCAGATACGCCGGGCCATGAAGAATATACCCGGAATATGGCTGTGGGAGCGTCGTTTGCATCACTCTGCGTAATATTGGTGGACGCAAGCCAGGGCGTTCTGACGCAGACCAAGCGCCATGCGCGGATCTGCAACCTGATGGGAATCAAGCATTTTGTATTTGCCGTCAACAAAATGGATCTGGTGGATTACAGGCAGGATCGGTTCCGCGCCATCGAAAAGGATATCAAGCTTCTGATGGCGGAGTTCCGTTATGAGAGCATTCGCATTATCCCGCTTTCGGCGACGCAGGGAGACAACATTACCGCAAAATCAGGCCGGATGCCGTGGTACCACAAGAGCACGCTGTTAGAGTACCTGGAACAGGTAGACGTGTCCGAAGAGGGCGGCAACAAAAACTTTTCCATGCCCGTACAGAGGGTCTGCCGTCCGGATCATACGTTCCGGGGGTTTGCGGGGCAGATTGCTTCCGGGAGCGTATCCGTGGGCGATGAAATTACCGTTTTGCCAAGCGGTGAAACGGCGAAGGTGACTTCTATTTTACAGGGAGATACAGAAGTTACGCAAAGCGAAAAGGGCTGTGCGGTCACGAGATCGGAAGAGCGTC
>CAMSEJ010000145.1 GCA_947057405.1 uncultured Roseburia sp. | reverse complement strand
GAACGCCGCATCCCCTGTCCTCTGGCTGACGGAACTTTACCAACATTGTTCGCCGTAGTACTACTGCCGTTTGTCCTTAAATCCAATTATCTCATGTTTAACCGCTCTTCCATTTTTCTCTGTATATGATCAATATCCAAAAAAACCAAATGAATCCCTCTCCTGTGCATCGCTGATACCTCCCGCAGATGAACAGTCAGTTCTATGATAAGAATACCCTTGTTTTATTTCCATTCTTTCTCCTCAAGAAAAATCCCCATCAAAAATGACGGGGATTTACAAACAAACTATACTACTACTTATATCCCACCTGTATAGCAAGTGGCAGACATTTACATACCGAATCATTTTTATCCCACACCATCGGCAAGTGGCAAAATTTCCTGTTATGCTTCTTATATCCCGTCGCATAACAAACGGCAAGCATTTACCTTTACCCATAGTATAACAGAACCGCAAGAGATTGCAATAACTTTTTATCATTTATCACTAACCCAGCAATTTCCCCAGAATCCCCATCAGCTCCGGCACATCAATCGGCTTTGCAATATGCCCGTTCATCCCGGCGTCAAGCGCCGCCTTTTTATCCTCGTCAAACGCATTTGCCGTCATGGCAATGATCGGAATCCCGGTAACCGCCGAATCGCCAAACGCACGAATCCGCCTTGTCGCCTCATAGCCGTCCATAATCGGCATCTGAATATCCATCAGCACCAGATCATACTGTCCCGGTTCGGCATTTTCTAGTTTTTCCACTGCAGCCGTCCCGTCGCCGGCCACGTCTAAGACAAACCCGGCCTCTTCTAAAATAGCAACCGCAATTTCCTGGTTTAACTCATTATCCTCCACCAAAAGGATGCTCTTCCCCTCAAAAGAAACCTTCTGTTCTGCGCAGCCGTCTTCGTCCTTTTGCTCTGCAAACGGCGATTCCAGAACGCCCCGTAATTCCGACAGGAAAATCGGCTTGGAGCAAAATGCCGTAACGCCGGCTTTTTTCGCTTCCTCCTCAATATCCGACCAGTCATAAGCCGTCAGGATAATAATCGGCTTATCCTCCCGAATCAGGCCCCGGATACGCCGGACGACCTCTATGCCGTTCATATCCGGCATCAGCCAGTCTATAATATAAGCGGCGTATTCGTCGTCCTGTTCGACAGCCAGCTTCGTGCGCAGCACCGCTTCCTTGCCGGAAGTCGTCCAGTCCGGATGCATCCCGATCGTGGACAGCATTTTCGTCACGCTCGAACAGGTATTAAAATCATCGTCCGCCACAAGCGCCCGCAGCCCGTGCAGCTGCGGGATAACCTCCTGGCGCACCGGCCCGCGGCAGGTACGGAACTGCAGCGCCACGGTAAAGGTCGTTCCCTTCCCCTCCTCGCTGGCAACGGAAATCGTACCGCCCATCATATCCACAATGTTTTTCGTAATCGCCATTCCAAGCCCGGTACCTTGGATCCCGCTGACCGTGCTGGTCTGCTCCCGCTCAAACGGCTCAAAAACATGCTCTAAAAATTCTTTGCTCATCCCGATCCCGGTGTCTTTTACCTGGAACTCATAGGAAGCCCATCCTTCCGGCGCATTTCCCTTCTGCAGAATCCTTACGCCCACAATACCGCCCGGCATCGTAAACTTCATGGCGTTGCTTAACAGGTTGAGCAAAAGCTGGTTTAAACGCAGCCTGTCGCACAGTACATGTTCGTTTACCACATCGGCCGTATCAATATAAAACTCCAGCTGCTTTGACGTAATATCCGACTGTACAATCGTTTTCAGATCGTGCATAATCTCAGGCAAAGACGCTTCCTTCTCGTCTATTTTAACCTTCCCGCTTTCAATCCGGCTCATATCCAGCACGTCGTTTATGAGGCTGAGCAGATGGTTGCTCGACGTCGTAATCTTCGCCAGATAATCCTGCACCTGCTCCGTATTCTGAATATGCGCCGCGGCCAGGGACGTAAACCCGATAATTGCGTTCATCGGGGTGCGGATGTCATGGGACATATTATTTAAAAACGTCGTCTTCGCCCGGTTGGCATGCTGCGCCGCCGCTAACGCGTCCTCCAGATCGATTTTCTGCTGCTTTAGCTTCTCCTCCATTTTCTTTTCGCCGTCAATGTCCACAAAAAGCCCGACAAAGGTTATCGGCGAGCCGTCTTCCCTTCTGGAAAGCCTGCCTGCCGCATGGAACCATCTCCACCCGGCATGCTTCGTACAGAGCCGGTATTCTACGTTATAGGTTTTCTCCCCGGAATAATCCCTTACCGTATCCCAGTATTCCGCCAAAATCCGTTCCTTATCCTCTTCGTGCAGCAAATCTGACCAGGATTCTATTTTGTCCGGAAAATCCTCTTTGTTCTCATATCCGAGCATATTCCGAAAAACTTCCGACCAGGTGCAGGAAACCATCCGGGCATGCTCGTCAAACTCCATGCTCCAAAGCCCGGAGCCCATCGCCGCATGGATATTTTCCATGGCCGCCTGTTCCCGCTCAATCTGCGCATACGCGGCGCGGATACGGTTTGCGTCCGCCTTTTCCTGTTCCAAAAGAAAGCTTGCGTTTTTCTTCGACTGGTAAATAATCGTCAAAAATACCAGAAGCATCCCCAAAACGGTAATCACAATCTGAATAATACTGCGCCCAAGCATCCCCGAGCTAATTGAACTGATTTGTCCGCTGATTACATTATCCCGGATCAGAATGGTCAGCATCCAGTTTGTGCCTTCCACCGGGACATAGCAAAGATCGTCCTTATACCCATGGTAGCGGAACGAAACCTGCCCCGTCCGCCCCTCTGCAAAATCATCCTCCAGGCTGCTGTAGGAAAAACCCGAAGCCATCTTTGCGTCTTTCAGCACCGAAAGCAGGTTGCTGCCCTCCCGGATGCTCCCAAACGAATCGCTCGTCAGGCTTTCGCCGTTGCGGTAAAACAGATTGCAGAACGTTTCGTTATCACTTGTCTGCAGCGTCACGGAACTTAACATTTCGTCAATATTCACCTGGATAAAGCAGACCTTAATTTGCGCTCCCAAAAAAGAAATGCCTTCCACCGGAATCGCAAGCACAACCTGTTTCCGCGCGCCGTACAGATTTGACGTATGGATAACCGGCTCTGTGAGTTCCTCCGCAAGAAAACTGTACCTGCTCAGCCCGCTCGTTGTGCTGTGTTCCGTATAAACAATCCCGTTTTCATCCACCAGAGCGAACTTGTCCACGCCATACAGCTTTTTTACTTTTCCCAAAAAGACGCGCAGCGTTTCCTGGGATTTTAAATACTCCCCTTCAAACCCCAGAATGCCAAGCGCATTTTCCATATAGGTAAACTTATTGTTCAGTTCCTCGGAAACGACTAACGCCCTGCGCCCAGCCAGTTCTTCCAGATAAAATTCACTGACTTTGCTGACTGCCTGGCTTGTCCCGTCTCTTGCCCTGCCCGACACCCATATGGTCGTAATAATTAAAATCGCAGCAATCGTCAATGCGCCTCCTACGGCAAAAGCAATGGTCTGTTTCTTCTGATTTCTCTCCATATCTGCTCCCATCATCTTTAATCCGTTTCACCATATAATGTACGCAGCATGGCCGCAGCGCCTTCCTGGTAAATAATTGTCGTTTTTTCCTCTGTTTTTTCCGGATACGCTTCCCCGGGAAGCAGGCCGTCCGCAATCTTAACGGCCACCTGTACGGTATCAAACCCGATTGAGTAACAATCCTGCACCCCCAGCGCATAAATCACCCCGTCCCGCAAAAAACGGAGCGCCTCCTGATCGTGATCCATCCCGACAATCACGATCTGGCCTTCCCTTCCGGCCTCGGCAACCGCCCTTGCCGCACCAACGGGATTGCTCATATTGCAGCAGACAATCCCCGCCAAATCCGGATGCTGCGCCAGTATGTCCTGCGTCAGACGGTACGCCTTATCCACCGAATCTTCGTCATACGCAATTTCCGCCACTTCCATTTCGGGATACCGCCCCAAAACCTCCTGCGCGCCGATTGCCCGGTCCTCATGACAGGGCGCCCCTTTCGTCCCTACCAGTACGGCAACCTTCCCGGAATACCCAAGCTTCCCGCAAAGCGCTTCCGTCAAATCCGCGCCGTCCTCCCGGTTATGGGTATTGCCCACATATGCAATACGGCTGCACCCGTCCTCTTTACCGGCATCCGAACTCGAAAACGTCATAATCTTATGCCCGTCTTCCATCAGTTCATTGATCACCGGCGTAACGGTTTCTACATCCGCCACATCCACGCCGAGCACATCAAATCCCCTGCCTGACGCATCCGACAAACGTCGGATCTGATCCGACGCCGACACGGCGTTCGGCGCAAGATACTCGTAATAAATGCTAATCCCTTCCTCCCCATACTGCTCCGCGGCGTCTTCAATCCCAAGCGCCACTGCATCCCACCAGGGATGAACCGTCTTATATGTAAAATAAAAATTATATTCTTTTTTCAGAGGCCGGTAGCCGTCCAGTTCCTGAGAGAACTGAACCGCCCCCGCCGCTTCCTCCGGCAGCTCTGTCTTTTGTTCCGTTTCAAAAACTGCCGTCTCTAAGGCGTCCTTCTGCCCGCCGCAGCCGCAGTATACGGCCGCCAGCGCCGCCAAAACAAAGCCGCCGCAAAGCCCCTTTTTCATCTGCATATTCATGCCCCCTTCTCCTGCTCCGCCATACTATAACGGACAACCTATCTAACCGTACTATTATATCACAAGAAATAAAAAAACTCTACATTTTTTGTTTCGTCCGCAAAAAAGTAGTAACAGTGAATCCGGAAGGCTGAACTGTTACAAAACGTATGTTGGCAAACGTATATCAGACAAAGGGCAGGACATGCGGCTATAGTTCGTGTTTTAACCGCATATCCTGCCCGGATATTCTCCCCTCTGTTTCTTTCACCCCCTTAAATAATAATACAAACCAGTCCCCCGTTGCTGTCATTCACAATCTTCTGCATCGTATCCTGCAGCTTCATCTGGCACTCATCGTCCATCATAGAAATCTTGCTCCGTATCCCGTCCTCCATCAGTTCCCCCACAGACTTTCCGAATATATTCGTATCCCACACGCCGCTCGGCGTATTCTGCCCTTCTTTAATATAAGCAATCAAATCCTTCGCCTGCTCCTCGCTCCCGACAATCGGCGCAATCTCCGTCTCAATATTCGCCCGGATCAAATGTACGGACGGCGACGTCGCGCGCAGCTTCACGCCATACTTATTACCGTGCCGAATCAACTCCGGTTCTTCTAAGGATATATCTCCAAGCTGCGGATGGATCACGCCGTACCCTTTCATCTGTACCGCATTCACCGCGTCCGCCACCTTCTCAAAGGAACTCTTCTGTGCCGAAAGCTCCTTAATCAGAGAAATCAGCTGATATTCTCCCTGAATCGGCACACCGGTCAGCTCACTGATATTCTCATAATAATATTTATCCTCCATTTCGATTTTAATCTTTAACAGCCCCTGCGCCAGATCGATTTTATCCAAATGGATATCCGCAATATACTCCGAATCCTCCTGCTTTTGAATCGCCCCCATATCCTTTGCCTTTGTCACGGTATTTAAAATCGCGCGCGCGTTTTCAATGACGTTTTCCTTCATTCGGTTGGTACAGGGCAGCATTTCCGCCCATTTCGGAATATAAAATTCCATTTTTACAATCGGAAATTCATACAGGATGCTTTCTAAAATTTTATTGATATCATCTTTTCTGAGCTGTTCGCAGCTCACCGGTATCACCGGCATCTGGTATTTTTCCGTCATCTGTTCCGCCAGTTTGACCGTTTCATCGCTATAGGGACGTTCCGAATTCAGCACAATCACAAACGGCTTGCCAAGCGTTTTTAATTCCCCTATGGTTTTTTCTTCTCCTGCAATGTAATTTTCCCGTTTCAGTTCCCCGAAAGATCCATCCGTTGTCACAACAATACCAATGGTAGAATGATCCTTAATCACCTTTTGCGTACCGATTGAAGCAGCGTCCACAAACGGAATTTCATAATCAAACCACGGTGTTTTGACCATGCGCTTGCTGCTTCCCTCCATATGCCCTGCGGCGCCTTCCACCATGTATCCCACACAGTCAATCAAACGCACCTTTACCTCGGTATCTCCGTCTAACCGGATTGCTGCCGCATCTTTGGGAATAAACTTCGGCTCGGTCGTCATAATCGTTTTGCCCTGTGCGGACTGCGGAAGCTCGTCGACCGTGCGTGCTCTTATGTTTTCGTCCTCCATGTTCGGAAGTACCATAATGTCCATAAACCGTTTGATAAAAGTGGATTTGCCGGTACGGACCGGCCCTACGATCCCGATATAAATTTCTCCGCCGGTTCTTTGCTGTATGTCTTTATAAAGATTAAATTCTTTGCCCGATGCCATTTCCATTAAAAAACCCCTTTCTTACCCTGTATTATTTAAAGAACACTTTATACATTGTATGAACGGGGTTTTAAATTATGATATTTTTTTATTCGGCGCCCATGCCGCTTTAAAGCGTGTTTGAAAAATCATTCCCGTCATCTGCATCTCCCACTAAGTGTGGAATAC
>CAMSEJ010000144.1 GCA_947057405.1 uncultured Roseburia sp. | reverse complement strand
TCCGATCTATCCGGCGTAGCGCCGCTTAACGTTACCGTAAAATCAAATCCTGCCTGTGCCAGGATATCTTCCAGATCCGCGGCAGTATATTCTTTGCCTGCGGCCAGATGGATGGTATATGCTCCTGCTGTAACGGCATTGGCATTGTTGTAGGAAATGGCGGTGTCGGTTACGACCTCTTCTTTTCCGACTGCCCGGTCGAACGCGAAATCAAAGGTAGTGCCGTTGAATTCCGCGCCGTATTTATTGGCCGTAAAAGAAATGGTATTTGCGCCGACAAACCCGGTAACCGTTCCTTCATCCGAAACGGCTTTCACGCCTGCCGCAGTTGCCGTACCTGCAGTCGTAGCCGCGTCTGCGTTAAAAATGCCGTTTTTCAGTGTTACCGTAACCTCCGCCGGTGCGCCCGTAGCGGTGCTGTCTTCCTGTTTGGCATTTGCGATCAGAGAGTCGATTTCATCCTGGGTGTATACTTTGTTTAAGGAAAGGTTTAAAGTCAGTGTTTTCCCGGCTGCATCCCAGATCGCGGTTTCCTGTCCTGCCATGGTGGTGGCGGTTGCAGTGGTGGCAACCTTAATCCCCGCAATATTGGAGGTTACCAGGGCGCCGTCTAATGTAGCGTCTACAACACCGAATTTCGGGCCCGAACCGGTAGAGGTTGCACCGCTCCCGCCCTGGCTGCCGTCTAAAAGCTTCATCGTATTAAATTCGGTTGTTTCGGAAATCCTTGTCAGCTCTTCCTGAAGCTGTTTGATTTCGTTGTTTACGGCCTCGCGGTCGTCTGCGGTTTCCACACCGTTTGCTGCCTGGACCGACAATTCGCGCATTCTCTGTAAAATGGAGTGCTGTTCGTTTAAAGCGCCTTCTGCCGTCTGGATTAAGGAAATACCGTCCTGCGCATTTGCGGAAGCTTTGTTTAAGCCGCGGATCTGCGCTCTCATTTTTTCGGAAATGGAAAGCCCTGCCGCATCGTCTGCGGCGCGGTTAATCCGATAGCCGGAAGAAAGTTTTTCCGTAGACTTTGCCTGCGCGGTTGTCGTGATTCCCAGATTCCTGTTTGCGTTCATTGCCGTAATGTTGTGCTGTACGATCATTGCCATAATAAGTTACCTCCGTGTGTTTGTTTTTGTTCCGGGATTCCGTTCCCGGTGTATTTGGTTGTTTATAATAATCCGGCCCCTAGGTTAGCCGGCATTATTACCCTGCCGTCTGGCATTTCTGCTTTTTTCCCGCATGATAATGGAAGCGATTTCTTTTCTTGCCTGTTCGGAAATGGCGTCTTCCGCGTAATAAGGGGAAGCGTTCCGCCGGTTTCCGGCCGTGCTTCTTGCGATGTTCATCTCCCGCGGCGCGTCAATTAAAAGATGGATGTTGTTTGCCGAGCCACCGGAAAATACGACTTTTACTTCGCTTCCGATACTGATATAATCACCGGGCTTTAATGTGAGTTTAAGCATAAGAACCTCCCTGTTTTTGGTGTTTCGTTCCCTGCAACCTTTTGTATAAAATGTTGCATAGGGAGCCATACGGCGGGGAGCAGGGACAAACTACAACAGTGCTGTATAAACAGCGGAAAGGAAGAGAACAATGGGGACAACACAACCAATCCGGGACAAAGAGGAACTGAAAAAATTTATGGCATATTACCGTGATACAAAGCCAAGGCCGCGCGATTATGCGTTGATTGTAATGGGGCTTCACACTGCCCTTCGGATCAGCGATATACTGGGGTTGAAATGGGAGGAGATTTACCGGTTTGATAAGAACACGTATGCGAAGCATCTTTTTATGCGTGAAAAAAAGACCGGGAAACCCAGTCTGATTGCAGTAAACGGCCATGTGGCGGCGGCGCTGGAAGGCTACCGCGCCGCCCGTATGCCAAAGCCGGCCGATTATATTTTTTCCAAAAACAGCAATCCGTCCGCGCCGATCTGCCGGTCGCAGGCATATCGGATTATAAAAAAGGCGGCGGCGGAAACATTGAAGGATACGAACATAAGCTGTCATTCCCTGCGTAAGACATTCGGTTATCATGCCTGGCAGCAGGGGATTTCTCCGGTTCTTCTGATGGATATCTACAATCATTCTTCGTATCATATTACAAAACGGTATCTGGGGATTGTGCAGGATGAGCGGGATTCGGTTTTTTTGAAAATTGATATGTAAAAATGAAATTAAGGGGTTAAGTTTTTTGGGAAATGGCCGAAATAGAATGTGTAAAAAGAAAAATGCAACATTTTATACAAAATGTTGCATTTTTTTTGGTGTAAATCCGTATTATATCAAACAGCTTCCGTTTCGGGCGATTTCAAAACGGCGCCGTGCAGGGAGACACCGGCGGAGGAACATAGTATATGTAAAAGGAAGGGAACGATGCAAAGCGGAGGAAGATCCGCGTATTGAAAAACCGGAAGGATTCCACAACGGACGCCATTCTGCATATGAAGCCGGCGCTTAAAACGGGGATGGACGGGCATCTGACAAAACCGATTGACACGAAGGAGCTGTTTGAGACATTGGCGGGGGTTTTAAAGGAGTGTGAGTAAATGCTTTTCACCCGGTGCAACCTCGGAAAATACCGCATTTCCCCATTGACAAAACTGGTAATTTATGCTAGGGTATGCAAAGTGGGTCAGCCACAATAGATCATGTAGGAGGAAGCGTTATGCGGCAGGGTACTGTAAAATGGTTTAATGCAAAAAAAGGATATGGTTTCCTTTCCGATGCAGAAGGTAAGGACGTATTTGTCCACTATTCCGCTTTGCAGATGGATGGATTCAAGGAACTCAAGGACGGAGAAGCAGTTGAATTCGATGTAGTAGACGGGGACAAGGGACCGCAGGCAGCAAATGTAATACGTCTGTCTTAAAAGGAACCCCGCTTCTTACATAAAGAAGCAGAATAAGGGAAAGCATAACCATGAGAGGGTGTTTTATACACCCTCTTTTATATGTACAGAGGGATATCGTTTGTGTACCGGACAGAAAAACCGCTTTTCTGCCCGGTTTGATCAAAAAATTGGAAAGCAGGATCAGAATAATGGAGGAATCAGTGTGAGGCCGGAAGTATTAAAAGCATACGAATTATTGGAAGAACGCAGTTTACAGGATTTAAAAGCGAAGGGGTATTTGCTCCGTCACAGAGCAAGCGGCGCAAGGATTGCCGCAGTATCAAATGACGATGAGAACAAAGTGTTTTATATCGGATTCCGCACACCGCCGGCGGACAGTACGGGGGTGGCGCATATCGTGGAGCATACGGTGTTATGCGGATCGAAAAAGTTTCCGGCGAAGGATCCGTTTGTGGAACTGGTCAAGGGTTCTTTGAACACGTTTTTAAATGCCATGACTTACCCGGACAAAACGGTTTACCCGGTAGCAAGCTGCAACGACATGGATTTTCAGAACCTGATGGACGTTTACATGGACGCCGTGCTGCATCCGAATATTTATCGGCAGGAAGAGATCTTCAAACAGGAGGGCTGGCATTTTGAGCTGGAGGATGCGGATGCCCCGCTTACGTTAAACGGCGTCGTTTACAATGAAATGAAAGGCGCGTTTTCGTCGCCGGAAGGGATGCTGGACCGGGAAATTTTAAATTCGTTGTTTCCGGATACGGCGTATGGCAACGAATCCGGCGGAGATCCGGAATGTATTCCGGATTTAACGTATGAAGATTATCTGGATTTTCACAGGCGGTATTACCATCCCGGCAATTCGTATATTTATCTTTACGGAGATATGGATTTGGAAGAGAAGCTATTGTGGATGGATCGGGAATATTTAAGCGAATACAAGGAACTGTCCGTAGATTCCCGGATTGGGGAGCAGAAGCCTTTTACCGCGCCAAGAACAGTCAGCAAAAAATATCCGGTGGCAAGCAGCGAACCCTTAGAGGGCAATACGTATCTTTCGTATAATATGGTAATCGGTACGGTTTTGGACAAAAAGCTGTATCAGGCGTTTGAGGTGCTGGATTATGCGCTGTTGAACACACCGGGAGCGCCGCTGAAAAAAGCGCTTTTGGATGCCGGGATCGGTAAAGATATTATGGGATCGTATGACAACAGCATTTATCAGCCGATTTTTTCGATTGTCGCCAAAAATGCGCAGAGCAGCGACGAAGCGCGTTTTACGGAAATCATCCAAAAGACATTAGAGGAACAGGCGTCGGGCGGTTTAAATAAAAAGGCGCTTTTGGCAGGAATTAACAGCGCCGAATTCAAGTACCGGGAGGCGGATTTCGGATCGTATCCGAAGGGACTGATTTACGGCCTGCAGATGCTGGAGAGCTGGCTGTATGACGATACGCTGCCGTTTCTGCATCTGGAGTCGTTAGAAACATTCCGCTTTTTGCGTAAGCAGGCCGAAACGGATTATTTTGAACGCCTGATCCGGGAGTATCTGATCGGAAATCCGCATGTATCCATGGTGAAAATCGAGCCGGAACGGGGGTTAAACGCCAGGCAGGAGGAGCGGCTCGCTCAAAAGCTTGCGGCCTATAAGGCAGGCTTAAGTGCAGAGGAGACGGACGCGCTTGTGCAGGATACCCTGCATCTGCGGCAATACCAGGAAGAACCCTCGTCCAGAGAGGATCTGGAAAAAATCCCGATGCTTGCGCGTTCCGATCTGAAAAAAGAGGCGCAGCCGCTTGTGCTTGCAGAGGAAGACTGCGCGGGAACGAAGGTGCTGTATTCGGAGCTGTTTTCAAACGGAATCCTGTATCTGAGCCTGTTTTTTGATGTCCGGCATATTTCGGAAGCGGATTTGCCGTTCCTTGGAATTTTAAAGGCGGTGCTTGGATATGTGGATACCGAACACTACCGGTATGGCGATCTGGCAAACGAAATCAATATGGAGACCGGCGGAATCGGGTCCGCCCTTACTGCCTATGCCAGTGTACAGGATCAAAACGCATACGAAGCCAGGTTTGAAATCCGGGCGAAGGCGCTGTACGGCAAGATTGGCAAGGCGACAACGCTGCTGGAGGAAATACTGCTGCATTCCGTGCTCGAGGATAAAAAACGGTTAAAGGAGATTCTTTCCGAAACGAAGTCCAGGCTTCAGATGAGCCTGTCTTCATCCGGCAACCTGGTGTCTGCCGTCCGCGCGATGTCTTATTTTTCCGAAACGGCGCGTTTTAACGATTTGACGACGGGAATTGATTTTTACCGCGTGGTATCGGACTATGAGGAGCACTTTGAACAGAAGCAGCAGGCGCTTACGGACAAATTAAAGGAGCTGGCGCATAAAGTCTTTACCAGGGAGGGCCTGATTGTGGGTGCGGTCTGCGACAAAGAAGGGTATGCGCTTTTATCGGATGCGTTAAAAGCATTTGAAGAGAAGCTGCCTTCCACAAAAACGGGGCAGGAGGCGGTAAAGCTTTCGTGTGTGAAGAAAAACGAAGGATTTATGGATGCTTCGAAGGTGCAGTATGTATCCCGTGCGGGTAATTTTAAGGTCATGGGCTATCCTTATACCGGCGCGCTTAAGATCCTGCGGGTAATTTTAAGCTACGATTACCTGTGGCAGAATGTACGGGTCCTGGGCGGCGCCTATGGCTGCGGCAGCGGGTTTATGCGGAACGGCAACGCCTATTTTTCTTCGTACCGGGATCCGAATCTTGCCAAAACCAATGCGGTGTATGACGGTATACCGGAATATATCCGCAGCTTTACCGCAGATGAACGGGATATGGCAAAATATATTATCGGGACGGTCAGTGAACTTGATACGCCGCTGACTCCGCAGGCGAAGGGACAGCGTTCGGTTTCGGCTTATTTCAGCGGGATTACGTATGAGGATCTTAAACGGGAGCGCGATGAAGTACTGCAGGCGGAGCCGGAGGATATCCGGGCGCTTGCGGGGCTTGCCGAAGCGGCGCTTTCCCAGGGCAATTTCTGTGTCATTGGCAATGAGGAAACCATTCAGGGGCAGAAAGAACTGTTTCTTTCGACAGAGCAGCTTCTGTAACCGGACAGCAAAGAAAGGGAGTTTATGGAACAGAATCTAAAATCAGGGTTTGTTACGATGATCGGCAGGCCAAACGTAGGAAAATCGACACTGATGAATCGCCTGATCGGCCAGAAGATAGCCATCACTTCGAATAAGCCGCAGACGACGAGGAACCGTATCCGCACGGTGTATACCGACCCGGCGCGCGGCCAGATTGTCTTTGTGGATACGCCGGGCATCCACCAGGCGAAGAACCGTCTGGGGGAATATATGGTGCAGACAGCGGTGGAGTCCATCAAAGACGTGGATGCGATTCTCTGGCTGATAGAGCCCGGAAATTTTATCGGGGCAGGGGAGCGGCAGATTATAAAGCAGTTAGAGCAGGCTTCGGTTCCGGTGCTTTTGGTGATGAATAAAGCGGATACGGTGAAAAAAGAAAACATACTCGAATGCATCGACACCTACCGCAGGGTGTTTGCGTTTGACGAAATCATTCCGGTATCCGCCCTGACCGGCTACAACCTGGACGACCTGGTGGACACGGTTTACCAGTATCTGCCGTACGGTCCGCTGTTTTTTGACGAGGAAGATCGGAAGAGCACACGTCTGAACTCCAGTCACATGGCATGA
>CAMSEJ010000143.1 GCA_947057405.1 uncultured Roseburia sp. | reverse complement strand
GATCATGCCATGTGACTGGAGTTCAGACGTGTGCTCTTCCGATCTCATTTCATCAAAACCGAGCTTGGGATATACCGCGTCCCGGCTCCATCCGGTTGCATAATAAGGATGCATGGCAACGCAGGTGTACCCTTCGTTCTTTAACGTGTCAACAATAGAATAGGCATTGTCTTTTTTGATGTACTGCTGGTACGGCACGGAGCCGGAAGGGAGGAATGCCATGCTGTTGCCGGTCATAAATTCCCACTCCGAATTGGGCGTTTTTGCACCGTAGACAGAGGCAAGCGCAGAGCCCTTTACCGTGTTTTCCGTAAGGGAATCGACAAACGGCATTACGGGCTGGTTGGTTTCCAGACGGCCCAGTACGCTTAAATCCGCGAAGGATTCGTTCATAACGGCAATGATCACGGGCTTTTTCTCCTTGGCAGAGGAGGCTAAAACCGCTTTGTCCCGGTATTTTTGCTCAATGTGGGCGACGGCCTCTTTGGAATAGGTTTCCGGTTTGCGGATGAAGGAATCCCGGATGCTTAGCGCAAAGTTTAACAGGTAGCCGTTGCGGTAGGTGCCTTTCTGTTCCCAGGATTCGGTAACGGTCAGCTCGGTTTCTCCCGCTATGTACAGGAAAGAAAATGCAATGAGGAGTACGCAGATCAGCCGCGTTCCCCATGCCCGCCTGCAGGTAATTTTCAGCTTTGCGGCGGCCGCCACCAGTACCGCCGAAAGCAGGATGGCATTCATTGCCTGGGCATTGAGAGAAAACCGGTAGTTGGAGGCCACGCTTAACCCGGTGAGTGCGGATTTGAGATCGCCGAAGGTAAGCTCATTGCCGCGGAACGCGTATACAAAGTAATTGACGCCGGCAAACAGCATCAGCAGGGTATGTGAAAGGATACAGGTGAATCCGGCGTGTTTTGTAAATGCCAGGACAATCAGGTAAATGATCAGGCAGCACAGGACATTCAGGAAAAAATGCTCGCCCGATATTTTTTCCCGCAGATCCTCTACCAGCAGCAGGTACTGGATCAGCCAGGTGGTCATTGCGCTGTAGGCGGCAATGGCGGCGGCGATCCAAAGCCCGTTATATTTTTCATTTAATTCGATGTCGGTGTTCTGCACCAGAAAATAGAGTAAGGGAAAGAGCAGCATATTAAATACGGAAATGCCGCTTAAAATATAGGCAAGTACGGATACGGATGCAATGATTGCGGTATAGATTAAATTTTTTTTAGTAATATTTTTCTTAAGCTTCATATATTCAGTCCTTTTCGTTTTCCTTTGCATGTCGTTTGGGTCCATAGGGATTATATCGTATTTCAGGCGGCAGTACAATTGTTTTACTGCCGAAAACAATCGAAATTTGTGCCAGGGACAGCGGCTTAAGGCATTTTTCTTGAAATATTTTCTCTTCTATGCTAGAGTATGTTTGAAAAATCATTCCCGCCATCTGCATTCCCCACTTAGCGTGAGATTTGCGTCAAATGCGGTCAATGTAGCCCGCTGCGCCTCTCTTATTCGGCACAAATCGGGGCAGGAAATAAAAGGAGGTTTTTATATGCCTGGTTTTACCACGCATTATCTGTTCGGGCAGCAATCGTACCAGAATTTGCGCACATCCGGTTTAAAACAGAATATTCAAAAGTACCATAAGGTTTTTTCACTGGGTTTACAGGGACCGGATATCTTTTTTTATGATATCCTGTCGTTGATTTTATCCGACAGAAATCCCGGTTCGGTGGCGCATACCGCGGATACGCATTGTTTTCTGCGTTATTTACTGGAAAGCCCGAAAATTTTTCCGGGGCAAAAGGAACGGGAGGTTGCGCAGGCATATATCATGGGGTTTATCGGCCATTATCTGCTGGATACCGTGTGTCACCCGTATGTGTATGCCATGACGCATGTCAACCGGAGGCAGAAAGGGTATATCGGACGCCATATCCGGCTGGAGACAGATTTGGATACGGTGCTTTTGTGGTTTTACCAGCGCAGGCGGCCCAGCGAATTTCATCAGAACGAGACAATTCATATTTCGCGGGAACAGAGGAGGGTCGTGTCTTCGCTGTTAAATTATGCCTTTGCAAACACCTATCCGGGGGTCGGCCCAACCAGAAGGCGGATTGTGCAGGCAATCCACGGAATGCAGATAGGAACAAGGCTGCTGTATGATCCGACCGGGTATAAAAAGGCGCTGATTCGTCGGATCGAAGCCGTCATACCGGGGTATCCGCTGCTGTCGCCGCTGGTGGCAAATGACGATTTGCTGTTTTATCAGGATCCCTGCAACACGAAGCATGTTCGGTGGAGGAACCCATGGGATGAAAGTATGGTTTCAACCGAGAGCTTTTTTGATTTGTTTGAGAGGGCGCAGGATGAATACGGCAGGCTGCTGGATGAGGCGGCTCGGTTTTTGGCGAAGGTACGGACGGACGAGGAACGGGAAGCGGCAATTTCGCAGGCGTTAAAGGAGCTGGGGAACCGGTGTTATCACAGCGGGCTTCCGGCGGAGGCGCTACGCCCGAGAATTTTACGGAGGAAGAAGAAGTGAACCGGATATGGCACTCTTCACGCAGTATTTTTTCAGTTCATTCAGCCGCTTCCAAAACATGTCCCGCCAGGCTGTCTCACCTTCAAATAAACGCTCGTCGATTTCTTTGATCTGGTGCAGGCCAATCTGCCTGACCGCTTCGACTGCGGCCTCGCGCTGCGTCATTTTTGCAGGATAAACGGTCTGGCAGTTTGCCCCGTCTAAGGTATCGTAGCTGCCAAAACTCTGGTTGAAATCCATAATGGGATACAAAGAGAGGTACTCGTTGGTCCGGTTATCCACCAAAAAGCCCCAGTTTTCCGGATGCCGGTCCGTATTGCCGACCAGATAGTCCAGAATATTCATGCCGTAGTACGTTTCTTTATCCAGCCTGATGCACTCCTCTAAAACGTCCAGATCATGATTTGCCGCATAAATTTCAAATGCCATTCGGGAAACGATGGAATATTGCTTTGAGGTTATTATGCGGCTTTTGGATACCGTTTGCCCGTCGTAGATGTATTCTTCGTATGCCACCTGTTTAAAATCGAAGCACTGGCATATTTTACTTGCAACCAGCTCTCGTTTTACGGTGTCCTCTCCGCCGTCCTTTAATAAAATAAATTCTTTTCCCATCCGGATCCAGGCTTTTGGAAAACAGCCTTTTGTAGATAAATCCGGCGCGAGTTCTTTGTTTGTAACAGTCATTGGCCTGCCCCTGAGCGACAGTTCTACAACGGCTTCGTTGAACGAATTGTCATACAGGTTCAGATTTTCAAAAGAAACGTTTTCACCCTGCTCTCTTACCCAATAGAGATCTGTCAGAGAAACGCAGTGGTACGATAATGAAATTTTGGAGCGATCTCTGTCGGTCGTGGCCTGCGCCATGCCAATACTGTTTAAGATCTCCTTTGCATACTTGCGGTCAAGAGACAATACGCGTGAAGCGCACCAGTGATAGAAATTTATGATATTGTTCAGCTGTGTATCGAAATCGCGTTCTTCTTCCAGATACAGATCATACGGTAAAAATTTCCCGTTTCGAATGACGGCGGCTCCATTGGAGTTTATCTCTGCGACCGTTTGTTCCCCATGCATGATTTCATAACAAATAAGCGTTTTTTTTGTTCCCATTTGCATTACCGCCTTTTTTCGGTTTATTTTTTTAGCCGCCTGCGTTTCCTGCGCCCCGCATGCCCTTCGTGCAGCTTTTGTGAAATCTCGGACATGGTTTTCTGATCTAACGTATAATACCGCATCGACACCAGAGAACACACCCATCCGATAATCGGTATGCCGCAGTACAAAAACAGCGCCGTCCATTTCAGCAAAGGCGTAGCCTCATCCCCAATCTGCGGCAGCCTGCGGTTGTATCCGATGACAAACATAACGATACCGACAAAGCCTGTCCCAAGCGCTGCAAACACTTTATCCACAAACGAAAACAGCGCGCCCATCAGTCCCGGTACGAATTTGCCGCTGCGGCAGCGTTCGTAGTCGGAGCAGTCCGCAATCATCGGGATGACCATATTATTGGTGATGGATTTACAGCCGTTTAGCAGTATGTAAACGCCCACAAACCAGAGCGTGATTCCGTTGATTTTCCCGGGCGAAAAGCTTACGGTATTTATTTGCTTGTGCATCAGTACAAGCGCCATTACGGCCTGGAAAAGAATGCCCAGAGCGGTAAAAATTACCAGTGATTTTTTCTGCCCCATTTTCTGCGCGACGCGGATTCCGGCGTGGACGACAAACAGGGTCGGTATGGCGGTTACAACGCCGATTAAGCCGGAGATGCCGTAGTTGTCCATCAAAATGCCGTAAAGCATGACGATGACGGTGGTATGCCCATATACAGTGGCCGCAAATTTGTCCGTGCATGCGGCAATAATCAGCATACGGATCGGCTTGTTGTGGCGGAGGATTTCTAAATAATCCTTAACGCGTATATTCTGGTGCGCCGTCTGCGCCGGAAGCTGTCCCGGAGTGTCTTTTGAAGCGATTCCCGCCATGGCAAGCAGGGTGCACAAAAGGGCAAGCGCCGCTACCCAAAACACGTATTCCCGAAATAAAGCCGCATTTGTAAACCCGCCGTACTTCGGTACGAGGTAATTGCCGACAAAAACCGCCGTCCCGCCGTAGGACGCCATAACATACAAAGAATCAAAATACGTGGAAACGGGGCGCTGCTTCGGGTTGTCCGTTAAAATCGACTGCCCGGATTTGGCGACCACCGTCTGAAACGTATAGCCAATAATAAACAGCCCGTAAACCAGGATAAAATACGGCATCCGAAGAACCGGGGGGATGCGGTGAGTGGCAAAGTATAATAATACGGCGCTGAATGCCATAATCAGATTGCCGCACAGCATAAACGGCCGGAATTTTCCGAAGCGTCCTTTTGTTTTGTCTAACAAAAAGCCCACGGCGGGATCGGTTACGGCGTCAAAGATATTGAGCGCGGTTAAAAGGGCGGAGATCCATACGACGCCGAATCCGGCAATGGAATTGGCATAATAGGAGACGTAGCCCATCAGTGCCAGGTATAAATTGGTCGCCGCGTTGTTTAAGGAAAAAAATCCGATCTGCCAGAAGGCTGCGTTGTTGTACCGTCTTTGTTCCATAGGGGATTCTCCTGTTACTGCTTTTGTAAATAAAGGCGCAAGGCGTGCATGTCCTCTTTTGCCCGGTAATAGCCCTCCTCGTAAAGTACGGACAGCTTTTTCGCGGAGGATTCGGTGCGTCCGATGCCGAACGTGTCTGTCGGGGCGATGACAAAGACCTTTCCTTCCTGCTCTGCCAGACGCAAATCCTGCATGCATTTGTTATATTCCTGCGGGCGGTTTTTTAAGCGCTCCACCAGCCTGGGGCAGCGGCTGTAAAGCCGGGAGGCAAACCGGACAGAGGATTCCTGCTTTTTTACATAATCCCTCGGGCGCGTTAAAATGACAATGACCTTGTCGCAGCCCTGTTCAAACGCACGGCGAAAGGGGACGGAATCCGCTACGCCGCCGTCGAGGTAATAATTCTTTCCGATTTTGACCGGCTGGAATAAAACCGGTAACGAACAGCTTGCCACCACGACGCTGAAATCCGTATCGTCCCGCGGCACGGGAAGGTATTCGGCACACCCCGTTTTTACGTTTGTAACGACGGCCTCCGCTTCGCCCGGGAACGCCGCAAATGCTTCGTAGTCAAACGGCAGCAGTTTATTTGGAATTTCCCCGAATACAAAGGGTATGTTGTAAAACGATTTCATATTGCGGTCAAACAGATATTTCGGGCCCATATAGCGTTTGTCGGACATATAGGTTTCGGTCAGTTTCCAGTTGCGCCCTTTCTGTCCGGAAAGGTAGGAAACGCCGTAAGCAATTCCGGCCGAAACGCCGACAAAATAATCCGGCATCAGCCCTTCTTCCAGAAAACAATCGGTAACGCCGCAGGAAAATACCGTCCTGCTGGCGCCGCCTTCCATTACAATTCCAAGTTTCATAGGTTTTACTCCTGTTTTTGCAGAGTCAAACGTTCTGTGGGAACTAAAATAAGCTTAACGCCTTCTACAGCCACAACCTCTGCAAGCGTTCCTTCTTCGAGCGTGATACGGTCGTCTTTGGAACGCGCCGTCCATTCCTGCCCGTTTAAAACGGCGGTTCCCGTCCCATTTATATTATGAACGCGTGCGGTAATTTTAACCGTTCTGCCGACGGCATCTTCGTAATTGGTGCGTATCTGGTGCGGGGTAATGTAGCGCACGGCAATCGGACGTGTGAAAATCAACAGTGCCAGGGAAACGGCCGTAAACAGGAGAACCTGCCCGATTATGCCGATGCCAAGCAGACCGGCGAGTATCGCGGCAAGCGCACCTGCGGCAAACCAGATGGTGGTAAGGCCCACGGTAATTGCTTCTATGATGAGCAGCAGGATCAGGGCTGCGAGCCAAAATAGTACGTCCATAAGAACAGCTCCTTTCAAGGGTTTCATTTTGGGCTAGAGCATTTTTCAAACACGCTCTAACACTACAGCGAACAATGTTGGCAAAGTTCCGTCAGCCAGAGGACAGGGGATGCGG
>CAMSEJ010000142.1 GCA_947057405.1 uncultured Roseburia sp. | reverse complement strand
GATCATGCCATGTGACTGGAGTTCAGACGTGTGCTCTTCCGATCTTTATTTCATTTACGATTCCAAGATAATCCATCTGTCTATCATCTTGTGTAAAAAGGAGCGTGTCCTCATTGTTTTTAAATTGAATCTGCAATTCTTCCAGTTCTCCCCGCCTGCTTTCGCATAAAAAATATTACCGTCCAGATAATCGCCCATCACAATCCATTCCGAATCCCCCAGTTTTTCCGGTTCTTTCACAATTTCAAACTGTCCGCTTTCTAAATTTATTTTTCCAAGCATCCAAAATCTGTCCTCATTTATGGGTGTTCCATCTTTCATTTCCGGTTCTGAACAGAACTGGTAATATGACATCCCAAAAACAACTTCATCCCCTATAAAAAACATTGGAAGATCTACAGTCAGATTATCATAATCTCCTTTCTCATTTAACTTTGCAAGCAGCTTCCGATTACTTCCATTCTTATCACACTGATAAAAAGGAAGCCCCGGACTCATATTATCGTAATAGTAAAGCCTGTTTCTGTAGCAGCCCATTCCGGACATAAAACCCTGCGAAAAATATGCATTGCATTCCGCCGAATTATGTTCACAGTTCGGCCTGTCGCAGATTGGGATAGACTGAGCCAGTTTAAAGTCGTAAAATTTCATCATTTCCGTGTAGCCGTCTATGTAAAAAATACCCTCGTTTTTTACTTGCGTGCGCATATTATTTACAAATGCAAAATTTTCTTTTTGCTCCGGCGCTTCTTTCTGGCACCCACTGAATAAACCGGCGCAGAAAATCAAACCTATCACCAATCCGAACATTCGTTTTTGCATATCTTCTCTCCTCAAACCTTCTTATCCTATAACTGAATAATATCCTTTCACTTCAACAGAACTGGAATTTGTATTTTCTACAAACACTTTGTATGTATCTGCTGACTTAATCTCAAAATTATGGCTAATCTCCCCCTTACCCGTAATATATGTCCGGTTTCCGGATGAATCAACAATTCCAGCTTTTACATTTTTCATATTCGGTTCCATCATAATACTGATGGATATTGTCTGTCCGCTCTTCACTGAAAAACCAGCAGTTGACTTTGAAGTATTACTTCCAACTGTCCATGAAATATTTGCCATACTTCGGCTTATCTGATTTGTTTCACCCGTTTCCACTTTTATATTCTCTGCCGGGCCATGATCTGTATATTCCTCATATATCTTCGGTTCATAAGGCTCTTCAATTTCAACCACTGTTCCCCGATACCATTCCCGGTACTGATCACCCGCCTTATCCGAAGCCGCCAATATTGTCACAGAACAGCACATTACAAGCAAAACACTCAGAGCCGCACACACAATCGGCTTCTTCTTTCTCGTTTCTGCATCTTTCATATACTTTTTCCTCCTTACCAGTTCGTGTTTGTCTTCCGTCATATACATAGAAAACAGGCTTTTCTGTACATGTGAAGCGCATACCAGATCAAATATCGTATCAAAATACGGTTTTCTTCCGCCCGCCCTGCCGCACACTTTTTCATCACAGGCATATTCCATATACAGCCTTGCCTTTCTCCCCAAAACCCATACAAAAGGGCAGAACCACTGAACAATCTGAACCAGCAGCGTCAGCAGCAACAGATACATGTCCCCCTGTTTATAATGTGTCAGTTCGTGGAGCAATACGACCCTTAACTGTTCTGCTGTAAATTCCTGAACCGGAAGCGTCACCCTTGGATGTAAGATCCCCGTAAATGCCGGAACCTTCGCCCGATAATCCCAGACCAGCGCCACGCTTCCCGGCTTTATCCCCACTTCCCGGCATACTTGTGCGAACCGGATCTGCAGTTCCTTTTCGCATGGTATCTGCGCCCCGTTTCGTTTATACTGTACAATCAGTGAAACAATCAGCCTGCTGCATAGAATGCCTGCACCAATTGCCCATATCCAAAAGATGACTCCGGTTACATCTAAAATCGTCTGTGTCGGCCAAAACAGCACGCCTCCCCATCTTCCGTTTTGCCCGCAGTACCACATTCCCATGTATACAACCGGTATCAGATAGAACGCTTCCACTGCCCACAATCCCATTCGGCACCATTTCCCATATCCCCATTTTTGAAAGGGAATGCACAATAAATACCAGAGCAGAAACAGAATATTGCCTGTCAGCCCCACAGTAAACATAATCCCTGTAAACTCAATCGTCCAATTCATCTAACCGCTTCCTCATTTCTTCGATTTCTTCTTTACTGACGTCTTCCCGCCGAAACAGGGCACACATCAAATCTACGGCTTTTCCCGCGAACCAAAACTGTTTTGTGTCCTCCAGCAGTTCTTTTTTATACTCTTTTTCACTTTTCACTGCACGGACATAAGCGTTTCTTCCTTCCCGGTAATTTTTCACAAATCCCTTATCCGACATTTTAATCAGAAACGTTGCCAGCGTCGTGCGGCTGTAATCCTTTCCGTACCGTTCCTTTAACTTCCGGCGCAGGTCAATCACTGAAATATCACCCCCTTCATCCCAGATCGTTTTCATAATCAATGTCTCACAGGACGTCAGATCACGGCCTTCTTCTAAATTTATATTTTTCAATTCTGTTCTCCTTTTTCTACCAATGAATTACTTTCGACTATTTTACTATATTTATAGTCGTATTTCAACAATTGTTTTAACTATTTTCCTTAAATCGACAACCCGGCAGCTTCCGGGCACAATTAATCTATGCTGTTACTTACTTGTCCAACCGGACAGGGCAGCAGAGCCCGTAACAGAACATTCACAATTCAATAAAGGCTTTACACCTTTTTATCTTCATACGGCATCTGTACTCCCAAGCCCAAAAAACGATAACAATACGCTGACACACGAAATACCGCACACAAACAATACCGTAAAACCGATTGCCCTGCCCGAAGCTTCATGCCCCAGAACGACCTCATCCGCCGAATTTTTAACATATTCCGGAGACATTGACCGCGATAGAACCACCCTGTATGCTTCTGTATCTTTCTTAGGTGAAACCGCCTGTTCCACTGCATTTGCGCAGTGTTCAACCATCGGTCCGGACAAACAAAACGTCAGCGCTAATGCTGCGGCTGATACAAGAAGGCATTCTGCCAGCATCTGCCCCAGAATTTCCGCTCTTGTCTTCCCCAGGGAACGCAAAATCCCGACCTCCTGCCTGCGGCTCTGTGACCATAGCCTGACCAGCAGATAAAGAATGATTCCCATACCGCCAATCCCAACCGCCAAAAGCGCCGAAGCAAAAACCCGGATCTGATGATATGGCTTTACAGACGCCTGATATGCGCTGCTGTCCACAGTAAGCTTTATATTCTCCAGATCTAGCTCATCCCAGTGCTCAATTTGCTGCATGATCGAATCCAGCCTCCCCGGGTCTTCCACCAAAAATTCCGCTTTATTATATTTCTTTTCCTCATCCTCTGTAAAGCCCACGCGGACCATTTCATCCCTCAGCCTGTCATAAACATCCATATCCGTGTAAATCACGTTCTCAGCATAATCAGATTCAAATGTATGTTCCGAGGCCGGCTGGCTGAAATTTGCATGAAACAGCCCTACAATCTCAAGCCTGACCGGTTTCCCCCATGTCTTCATCGGTTCCTCGCTGTACTGGTACAGCCCTTCCTTTAACTCCACCGTAACGGTATCCCCAATCGAAAGGCGGTTTTTCTCTGCCATCCAGTCAGATATTACAGCCTTAAAACTATCTCCCTGCTGTATATTGCGCCCTTTTGTAAGGGTAAGGGCGCCTGTTCTGAAATTTTTCTGCAAATCCCCGTTCCGGCAGGAGAACAGGCAGATCTCTTTACGCCAAACCATCAGTTCTTCTTCGGACATGTAAAAATACCCCATCTTCCGGTTCTCCTCAATCGTTTCGGGATCGTCAGCCTGTTTGGATGTCCAGGCACCCGGCTTTATTTCCAAATCCGTCCATACCAGCTGCTCCAAACTGGTATCATATTCTTTTACCCCGTCCACAGAGCATGTCTTTTCTATCATTTCATCCGTAATTATCGGCCCATCATAGATATAACCCCCACCGCCTTTTTCATTTTCCACAAACTTATAGTACGCTTCATTTCTGATATCCGCACTCATGACAAATCCCGACGCAAGGCTCTTACGAAATCGGTCTGCTTCTTTTTGCGCATTTTCCTTTAACGAAATGCCCAGCAGAGTCGAACATGACATCAGAACTAAAAGACCTGTCATCAATAAGGCCCTCCCGTTCTTCCTCTTTAAATATAGAATTGCCCGTTTCATAAAGCTCATGTTCCATTTCACCCCCAAATAATCTCTATATCCTCCGCGGGATTCACCCATGTATGTCTGGCCCGCACGGCACAATATAAGGCATCCTGCTTCCCTTATACTCCAAAAAGGCAAACTCCACCCCATACACCCGCAGCAGATTTTCTTTCGTCAGCACATCCTGCGGCGGCCCGTATGCAAACACGCTGCCCTGTTCCATCAAAACAATCTTCGTACAGTAGGAAGCCGCCAGGTTCATATCGTGTAAAATCGCCGCAATCGTTTTCCCCTGCCCGTTTAACCGCTGCAGCGCCCGCATCAGATCCAGCTGATGCTTTACGTCCAGGCTTGAAACCGGCTCGTCCAAAACAATCCACGGCGTATCCTGCGCAATCGTGCGCGCAATCATCACGCGCTGCCGTTCCCCGCCGCTTAAACAGCACACCGGCTTGTCCCGAAACGCCATGCAGTTTGCGGCGGCTAACGCCTCCTCTATTTTGCGCAAGTCCGTTTCATTTAACGCAGCAAACCGCCTGCGGTAAGGCTCCCTGCCCATCGCCACCACCTCGTATGCCGAAAATTCCACATCCGTCCGAAACGCCTGCGGCAAAAAAGAAATCCGGCGCGCCAGCGCGTCCCGCTTTATCTGCTTTATATCCGTGCTGTCAAAAACCACGCTGCCCGCGTCAGGCTTCTGCAGCTTTAACAGCTGCCTGGCCAGAGACGTCTTGCCCGCGCCGTTTGGCCCTAATATCCCGTAAAATTCCCCTGCGGGAAGCATTAAGCATACGTCCTTTAACGCCGGCCTGCCGTCTTTTGCCGGCTTCCAGGACAGGTGATCCGCAGCAATTTTCTGTACATTTCTCTCTTCCGTCAACTCCTTTTCCCCCTTTTTTTCAGCAGCAGCGCAATAAAATACGGCGCGCCGAACAGAGACGTAACAACGCCTACCGGAATCTCCGTCGGCGACGCCATCGTCCTTGCCGCGGTATCGCAGGCCACCAGAAACGCGGCGCCCGCCAAAAGGCTGTACGGTATCACCTTCCTGTTGTCCGGGCCGCAGATAATCCGGACACAGTGCGGCACAATCAGGCCGACAAATCCGATAATCCCGCTGACCGAAACAGCCGCCGCCACCAAAACAGAGCTTACCAGGATAAACACCCGCTGCAGCCGCCCGGTGTCAACGCCTAAGCACTTCGCTTCCTCCTCCCCCAGCAGCATAATATTTAACCTGCCGGCCCCGCTCCAGAAAACGGCAGTGCCAAACAGGACAAAAACGCCCAAAAACGCCGCTTTTTCCCAGCTTGCCGACGAAAAGCTGCCCATTGTCCACAGATAAACGCGCACAATCTGTTCATGGTGGAACGTCATCAGCAAAGAAATCATGGAACTGAGCAGCGTACTGATTGCCGTCCCCGCCAAAAGCAGGTGCACCGCCGATATCCCGCGCCCCGGCTTTGCAACGCAGTAAACCGCAAAAACGGTCAAAAGCGCCCCGGCAAACGCAAACAGCCCAATCGCCCCCAGCCCGAAAAAGCTGACGGAAGCCCCCGTCAGCATCGCCGCCGTTGCCCCGAGCGCCGCGCCGGAAGATACGCCCAAAATATGCGGATCCGCCAGGGAGTTTAAAAAAATCCCCTGGTATACCGCCCCGACGACAGCAAGGGCGCCGCCTGTCAATGCAGACAGCAGCACCCTTGGCATACGTACCTCCCAGACAATCTTCTCATAAACGGCTCCATGCTCCGGCAGCACGAACGGTTCCCCGACAAACGGGATTTTCTGCAGCAGTATCAAAAAGCTGTCCGCCACGGAAAGCTCTGCCGAGCCGACGGAAACCGCCGTCAGCATCACAATGAACAGCAGCGCGGATAAAGCCAGAAATCGTATCCAGGAAAACGGTTTTTTCATAGCTTATTCAAACGCCTCCGGATGAAAAATTTCGGCAAGCGCACGGACGCCCTCCGCATTCCGGTATCCCTGCCTGTCCAGAAGGTTATTGTCGATACCATATACCCGGCCTTCTTTTACCGCGGTCAGCCCGCTGTAATTCGGATGGCTGATAAAATCGTCCTTCATCGCTTCTCCGATAAGAATAATGGACGGATCCTTTTCTATAATCTGTTCCAGCGTAATGCTCCAGCCGGACACGTCCTTTGCAATATTGTCGCCGCCCGCCAGCGCGATCATCGTTCCCGCAAACGTATCGCCGCCGGCTGTAAAATCGCCGTTTTCTCCGAAATCAACCGCATAATAGACCGTCGGCGGAGCCGCGTCCTTCACCTTCTCCGCCACGCCGTCAATCTCCGTTTTCATCGTTTCCACACAGTCCGCCGCCTGTTCGCTGCGGTTTAATACCTGCCCGAGCAGATCGGAAGAGCACACGTCTGAACTCCAGTCACATGGCATGATCT
>CAMSEJ010000141.1 GCA_947057405.1 uncultured Roseburia sp. | reverse complement strand
CTACACAAGGTACCACACTCTTTCCCTACACGACGCTCTTCCGATCTGTTGCCACCGGCTTAACGCCAAATACCGGGCTTACGCTCCCGTTTGTCAGCTACGGCCTGACATCGCTTGTAACCCTGTTTATGGGGATCGGCTTCGTATTGAATGTCGGATTACAGCCAAGAAAATACTAGAATGGAGGACCAGACAGAATGAATATCGGATTAATCGCGCATGATTCCAAAAAAAAGCTGATGCAGAATTTCTGCATCGCCTATCGCGGGATCCTCAGCAAACATGATTTATATGCAACAGGCACAACCGGGCGTTTGATCGAAGAGGTCACAAACCTTACGATCCACAAATACCTGGCGGGGCATTTGGGCGGCTCACAGCAGCTTGGAGCGCAGATCGAACACAACGAAATCGATCTGGTCATTTTTTTACGTGATCCGCTGTCCCCCAAATCCCACGAACCGGATGTAGACAGCGTTGTACGGCTGTGCGACACCCACAATATTCCGCTGGCGACCAATCTTTCCACAGCGGAGCTTTTGATTAAATCATTAGACAGAGGAGATTTAGAGTGGCGTGAATTATACAAATAAAAAACGAAGCCTCTGTATTCTGTCTGCCCTTCTGCTTGCTTTAACAGGCTGCGGACAGACATCCGCAGAGGTTACGTTTCCCAATGCTTACCATATTTATGATACTTCCAAACGATACGGCCTGGTTGCATCCGACGATTCTTCCCTGCAGGAGACGGCCCCGTATTTTGCCGCGGATTACTGCGTATCCGACAGCGAAAACGTAGGGGAAAGCGCGTCCTCGTATGTAGCCGGGGCTTCCGGCGTTTTTAACCTTGCCACGAAGGAAGCCGTTTATGCCCAGAATATTTATCATCGAATGTACCCGGCAAGCACGACAAAGATCCTGACGGCCCTCCTTGCCCTAAAATACGGCGAGTTAGATGCCGTTTATACGGTAAGCCACAGGGCTGCCGATCAGGCGAGCGATTCTTCGGTCTGCAATTTGAAGGAAGGCGATCAGATGACGCTGAAACAGCTTCTCTACGGGCTTCTGATGCAGAGCGGCAATGACGCCGCCGTCGCAATTGCCGAGGGAATATCCGGCAGCGTAGAGGATTTTGCGGCGCTGATGAATGAGGAAGCGCGCGCGATGGGAGCGCTTGATTCGCATTTTGTAAATCCGGAAGGCCTTCCGGACGAGGATCATTATACGACGGTGTATGATCTGTATCTGATTTTCCAGACAGCGGTCAAAGACGAGCGGTTCCTAGAGCTGATACAAACCGAAGAGTATACGGCGGATTACATAGACGGCGCGGGAATGCCGGTACAGCAGGTATGGAACACAACCAATAAATACCTGCTTGGAACGGAGGCGGCGCCTTCGGGGATTACGGTAATCGGCGGAAAGACGGGTACCACGAATGCAGCGGGGTACTGTCTGGCGCTTTTGAGTGAAAACGCGGCAGGAGAGCGGCTGATATCCATTGTAATGAAAGCGGACTGCCGGAATAACCTGTATTATTACATGAATGAGCTATTGCGGGGGTTTGGCGGACAGCCGTAAAAATTATAGGATTTATAGTTGAATTTTCACGCAATTACTAATATAATAGTACTCATAAGGGAATTGACAAAATTCCCAAATAGACAGAAAACAGGAGGAGATTGCCATGGTTCAAATTATTGCAGGTGAAAAAGGAAAGGGAAAAACAAAGTATCTATTAGAAAAAGCGAATGCCGCTGTCGGGGCTGCGAACGGTAATATTGTGTATCTTGACAAGAGCCAGAAACATATGTATGAACTGAGCAATAAAGTACGCCTCGTCAATGTAATGGACTACCCGATTACGAATTGCGATGAGTTTATGGGCTTTATCTGCGGAATTGTATCACAGGATAACGACTTAGAAGAATTGTATTTAGACAGCTTCCTTACGATTGCCAATATGAAAGATGACGAAATTCGTCATGCGATTGAAAAGTTAGACATCATCAGTGAAAAATATCATGTAAAAACCGTACTCAGCGTATCCAAGAACGAAGCCGAGCTTCCGGAATGCGCAAAGGCGAAGGTGATTCTTTCCCTGTAAATATACAATTTTTACAGCCTTCAGGATTGTGAACATACCGCAGCCCTGAAGGCTTTTTTCAGGTATTGCGGTTTATGCCTGCTCGATGCTCCGGATTCTGCCGTATACGCTCAACAGGTACAAACCGCCGATTCCTACCAGTGCATATACGATCCGCGACAGCCAGGTCATATTCCCGAATAAGAACGCTACCAGGTCAAAGCGGAAAAAGCCGATTAAGCCCCAGTTGATTGCGCCGATAATGACAACCGTCAACAATATATAATCCAAAGATTTTGAACCCATAGGTAATACCTCCTTTTTCTTTAGTATTCCGTTTTTTTTACACTTTATACCCAAAGAATGATTGTTTTCTTGTTTTAAAAATGATAGAATACAACTTAGAGCGCGTTTGAAAATTCGTTTCTGTTATCTGTGTACTCTGCTTTGTGCGGGAGCCGGGCAGAAAACAATTTTCAAACACACTCTCAGGCAAAAAACAAAAAAGGCGGTAGAAGAGTGGCAAAAAGCAGAAAAGTTGTCCGGTACAGAAGGCCGTTCCATATCAATATCGGCCTGGTGGTGTTCGGAATTATATTCTTTTATATGATGTTTTACGTATATTCTTATTTTACTTCTACGCATATTTCCGTTTATGAGGTGGCACCCGGCAGCATTGCGGTAAATAATACCTACACAGGGCTTGCCCTGCGTAAGGAAGAGGTTCTGGTATCCGCCCATACCGGGCAAATCAATTATTATATCAAGGATGCCTCAAGGGCAGGGGCAAACAGTCTGGTTTACAGCGTAGACGAAGACGGTGCAATTGCCAAACAAATCAACGCGGCCACAAAGGACGTATCCTCGCTGGACGAGGAAAGCCTGGACAAGATCCAGAAAAAGGTTTCGGAATATTCGGGCGGATACCGGCCCGAGGCCTTTTATGAGGTCTATTCCATGAAAACAGACTTAAATGCGGAGCTTTCGGAAGTAACCAGCATCGGAGCGCTTTCGTCGATTATGGATACCGCCGCGGCAGAACAGAATACCACATTTCATACGCAGCGCGCGGGCAAAGCGGGAATCGTGGTTTATTACACGGACGGATTTGAATCGGTCCGTCCCAAAAACGTCACGCCGGAGATGTTTGACGAAACGGCTTACCAAAAAGAGAATCTGAAAGAAAAATCCGCAATCAACGCCGGAGAGCCTGCCTGTAAGCTGATTACAGAAGAAAGCTGGCAGATTGTAATCCCGGCAAGAAGCGACACCGTCAATCAGCTTTCGGATGCAAAGACCATACGCATCAAATTTAAAAAAGACGATACCATTGCCCGGGCTTCGGTAAATATCCGCCAGAAAGACGGGACAAGCCTGCTTGTGCTGGGGCTTGAGGATTCTATGGTACGCTTTGCGTCAGACCGTTTTATTGAGGTGGAGCTGCTGCTTTCGGACGAGGAAGGGCTTAAAATTCCCAATTCCGCAATTACCAAAAAAGATTTTTTCACTATCCCAATGACCTGTTTCCAGAAAGGGAACAATTCCAATACGGATGGCGTCATAATTCGCCGGACAGACAAAAACGGAAAGCATACCGATACATTTGCCGCCCAGACCATTTATTTTGCCACCGAATACGATTATTATGTGGACAGTGAAACGTTAAAAGACGGGGATGTTCTCTTAAAGCCCAATTCCAAAGAGACGTACACCGTGCAGAAAACCGCCAGTCTGGAAGGGATTTACTGTATCAACAAGGGTTACGCGGTATTCCGGCACATTGACGTAATTTACCAGAACGAAGAGTATTCCATTATACGAAACGGTACCAATTACGGCGTAAATATGTATGACCACATTGCGCTTGACGGCAGTTCCATTGCGGAAAATGCCCTGATTCACGAATAAAACACTCCGGAAAGGAAGAAAACGATATGTTAGCAGAAAATTTAAAGCAAGTAGAAGAAAACATTGTCCGCGCCTGTGAACGGGCAGGGCGCAAACGGGAAGAAGTAACCCTCGTTGCAGTCAGCAAGACCAAACCCGTATCGGTACTGTCCGAAGCATATGAATGCGGCGTGCGGGAATTCGGCGAAAATAAAGTGCAGGAAATCTGCGAAAAGAGGGAATTGCTTCCGTCCGATATCCGCTGGCATATGATTGGCCACCTGCAGCGGAACAAGGTAAAGCACATCATCGGGGACGTCGCTTTGATCCACTCCGTAGATACCTACCGGCTGGCGGAAGAAATCAATATCCAGGCTAAAAAAATAAAACGCATCGTCCCGATTTTAATTGAAGTCAATATTGCCGGGGAGGCGACGAAATTCGGGATCGGGGCAGAAGAAACACTGCAGCTTGCAGAAGAAATCTCCAAATTAGACAATTTGCGCATCAAAGGCCTGATGGCGGTTGCGCCGTATGTGGAACATGCAGAAGATAACCGGCATTATTTCCGAAAAATCAGGGAATTATCTGTTGACATTGCCCGGGAAAACATTGATAATGTATCTATGGGCGTTTTATCTATGGGCATGACGGGAGATTATACCGTTGCGATCGAAGAGGGCGCTACAATTGTCCGTGTCGGGACAGGCATCTTCGGCGCCAGAACCTACGCCGCCAATGTAAAAGACAGACAGGCAAAAGATCAATCATAAAAATACCAATTATAAAAAGTAAATCAAAATAAAAATATCAAAATAAAGAATATCAAAATAAAGAATAAACAGTGAGGAGATTTCATATTTCATGGGAGTACTTGATAAATTTTTAGACGCCATGCGTTTGAACTCGGAAGAAATAGACGACGATTACGAAGATGACGGAGATGAATTTTATGATGATCCGCCGGAGAAAATAAAGAGAATGCCTTCCCAAAAAGAACGGAAGCGTCCTGAGAACGACACACCTCCCCCCAAGAAGCAAAGTGACGGCAAAGGGAAGATCACACAGATGCGAACAAAGAAAATCGAGGCGAATGGTATGGAGATTTGCGTAATTAAACCGAGAACGGTAGACGATACCAGAGAGATTACCGACACCCTTTTATCCAACCGTCCGGTTGTACTGAATGTAGAAGGGCTTGATATTGCAGTTGCACAGCGTATTATAGATTTTGCGGCCGGATCCTGCTATGCGATCAACGGCAATTTGCAGAAAATTACGAATTACATAATTATGATTTCGCCTTCTTCGGTAGATATTTCCGGGGATTTTCTGGACAATCTGGCAAGTGAGGAAGGGCCGCTTCATTTTTCGGACTTTCATACGGAATTTTAAGGAGGGAATATGGAGCGTTCGGAAGACTTTCTCACCAAAAAACGTTTTGCAGACCTGTCACGGCTTGCAGATCGGAAAGGAGACGTTACGTTCAGCAATTTTTTAAACCTGAATGAGTTAAACCTGTTTTATGAGGTCCTTTCGGAGCTGCAGACGGCATATCGGCTGTACGGCGGATACGAATTTGCGGAGCGTCAGATGATAGCTTTTATCCCTGATGCTCTTTCTTATATCACGGAATGCGGCCAAAAAGCAGAAGATACCGTCCGTTTTCCGCTGGTGTGCCTGCATATCCGCCCGACTCACCCTAAATTTGCCGAAGAGCTGTCCCACCGTGACGTTCTTGGAACGCTGATGGGGCTTGGGATCGAGCGTTCGCGGATCGGCGATATCAGGCAGGACGGCCAGGCATTTTATGTGTTCTGCGAAGAGGGAATATCGGATTATGTGATGCAGTCTCTCGTCCGGATCCGTCATACAGCGGTTACGGCAAAAGAAGCGGAAGCGGGATCCTATCGGATTTGCCAGGAATTTGAGACGGTAGAGGGAATCGTATCTTCCTGCCGCTTAGACAGCCTGGTTGCACTGCTCACCCGTCTGTCCCGTGATAAAAGCGCCGCACTGATCCGCGCACAGAAGGTTTTTGTCAACAGCCGGACAGCCGGCTCGAATGCCTGCCTGTGTAAAGAAGGCGACGTGCTTTCCATTCGCGGATTCGGAAAATATATTTATCTGGGAAGCGGCGGTGAAACGCGCAAAGGCCGTATCAAGGTCACTCTCAAAAAATATATTTAACATTTAATAAAGGAGTTTTTTATGTCAAAGTCAATCACGGTATCTTACGAAGGCAAGCCATGCTATTCCATCCTGATCGAACAGGATTATAAGAAACTGTCGGAAGAACTTCGTGTGCTCGGCTACGGACCGGATCGGAAAATCTGTATTGTAACCGATTCCAATTTGTTTCATCTTCATTTAAAAGAACTGGAACACATGGTTAAATCTTATTTTAATAATGTGGTTTCTTTTTGTTTTCCGGCAGGGGAAGAACAGAAGAACCTGGAAACGGTCCGGAAATTATATGAGCATTTAATCAAAAACCGTTTTGACCGCCATGATGTGCTGATTGCCTTCGGAGGCGGCGTGGTCGGAGATTTGACCGGATTCGCCGCAGCTACTTATTTAAGGGGGATTGACTTTGTCCAGATCCCGACCACTTTGCTTTCGCAGGTAGACAGCAGTATCGGCGGGAAAACCGGCGTGGATGTTTCGCGCTACAAAAATATGGTCGGGGCGTTTTACCAGCCTAAGCTGGTTTATATGAACCTTTAGATCGGAAGAGCGTCGTGTAGGGAAAGAGTGTGGTACCTTGTGT
>CAMSEJ010000140.1 GCA_947057405.1 uncultured Roseburia sp. | reverse complement strand
CAAACTGGCGCACGGCCACGTGGAATGGCTGATTCATAAGGGCATCAAATATATTTTCTATCCGTGTATCCCATATGAACGCACGGAATTTCAGGACGCGCCAAACCACTATAACTGTCCGATCGTCACCTCCTACGCGGAAAACATCAAAAACAACGTCGAAGCCATCACCTCCGGGCAGACGCGCTTTTTCAGTCCGTTTTTAAACTTTGGCGACTACGACGCCTTAGAACAGGAGCTGGTCAAAACCTTTACCCGGGAATTTGAGATACCGGACACCGAAATCCGCTCCGCCGCACTTGCCGGCTGGAAGGAGCTTGCCGCCGCCCGGGAAGACATCCGCAAAAAAGGAGAAGAGGTTTTAGCATACTTAAAACAGACCGGCAGGCACGGCATTGTTTTAGCCGGACGCCCCTACCACATCGACCCGGAAATTAACCACGGCATCCCCGAGCTTATCAATTCCTACGGGCTTGCCGTTTTAACGGAGGATTCTATCTCCCACTTAAAACAGCCGGAACGGCCGCTGATTGTCATGGATCAGTGGATGTACCATTCCCGCCTTTACGCAGCCGCCCACTACGTAAAGACACAGGAACATCTGGATTTGATCCAGCTGAACTCCTTCGGATGCGGCTTAGACGCCGTCACCACCGACTGTGTGGGCGATATCCTGACGAAATCCGGCAAAATATATACCTGCCTGAAAATCGACGAGGTCAACAACTTAGGCGCGGCACGCATCCGCATCCGCTCCCTGCTCGCCGCCATCCGCGTCCGCAAAAAAAAGCAGTCCTGCGCGCACCGGACGATTGTGCCCTCGAACTACAGCCGCACCGTCTTTACCAAAGAAATGCGCAAGACCTACACCATCCTCTGCCCGCAGATGTCGCCGCTGCATTTTGATCTGCTTGAGCCCGCCTTCCGTGCATCCGGCTACTATATGAAGGTACTAAACGGCAACGACCGCGCCGCCGTAGACGTAGGCTTAAAATACGTCAACAACGACGCCTGCTACCCTTCCCTGATTGTCGTGGGGCAGATTATGGACGCCGTGCTCTCGGGCAAATACGACATGAACAAAACAGCCGTCATCATATCACAGACCGGCGGCGGCTGCCGTGCCTCCAACTACATCGGCTTTATCCGCCGTGCCCTGGAAAAAGCCGGCTATCCGGATGTCCCGGTCATATCCATCAACTTAAGCGGCTTAGAGAAAAATCCGGGCTTTCGCCTGACGCTTCCGGTCGTCCAGCGCGGGCTTTACGCCCTGATCTTCGGCGACATTTTCATGCGCTGCCTGTACCGCACGCGCCCGTACGAAGCAGTGCCCGGATCCGCCAACGCGCTGCACGAAAAATGGAAAAAGACCGTCTCTGCCTTCGTCGGGCAGGACAAAATGCTCTCCCACAGCGCCTACAAGCAGCTGTGCCGGGATATCATCCGCGACTTTGACAGCCTGCCGCTAACCGGCGAACAAAAACCGCGCGTCGGCATTGTCGGCGAAATCCTGGTGAAATTTCTGCCTGCCGCCAACAACCACCTGGTGGAGCTGCTCGAAGCGGAAGGAGCGGAAGCCGTTGTACCGGATTTAACGGATTTTCTGCTGTATACCTTTTACAACCAGAATTTCCAGGTAGAGCATCTGGGAAAAAACAAAAAAGCCGCCCGAAACGCCAACCTGGGAATCCGTTTCTTTGAATGGCTCCGAAAAGCCGCCCGAAGCGCCTTTGAAGAAAGCCACCGCTTTGATCCGCCTGCCCGGATTGACGAGCTGGCATCGTACGCGAAGGATATCGTCTCCCTGGGCAACCAGACCGGCGAAGGCTGGTTTTTAACCGGGGAAATGCTTGAGCTGATACATACCGGCACCAATAATATTATCTGCACGCAGCCGTTCGGATGCCTGCCGAACCATGTAGTCGGGAAAGGCGTAATCAAAGAGCTGCGCCGTCAGCATCCGCTGGCAAATATTGTGGCGATTGATTATGATCCGGGAGCCAGTGAAGTCAATCAGTTAAACCGGATTAAATTGATGCTTTCGACTGCTCAAAAGAATATGGAGCGGTAAACATGTTTGGGGGAGGGGTGCCGGAATATCCTGTCGACCGGCTGAAAAGGATTTCCGCCTGCTCCCCCAGCCTGCCAAAGTAAAACACCCCTTCAAATTCCTCTGTCCAAACCAGCCGCCCCGCAATCTCCTCCATCCGCCGATCCAGCCGGTGGTACACCCGCTTTTTTATCCACGGCAATCCCGTTACATACTCCTTCTGCCGCTCCTCTAAAACATTCGTCCATTCCGGATTTTGCTTCGGCCCGCCGTGCTCCCAAATCCCAAAATCACATGCCATATAAGCCGTATCCCGCCCATTCTCCAGGCATTTTCCGGCTAGAAACCGCATCATTTCCTCCGAGCAGCCCACATCCACGCGCTTTTTCACCCAGTGAATCCGTCCCGGCCCGTCATTCCCAAAAACCACCCGCCGAAAGCTCTTCTTCCCGAATTTTCCGCGTTCCTCCACAAAAACCGCCTGCTCCTTCGGCGCGCCCGACCCGGGCTCCTCCAAAAGAATCTGCTGCCGTTCGACCAGGTGATCCCACACCGCCTGTCCCACCTTTTCCTCCGGAACAGCAAAATCCAGTTTTTTGGCGATTTGCTTCACCGTATAGCCCAGATCCGCCAGATGCCGGATCGCCCCGCCGCTTGCCGCATCAAACGTAAAATCCGCCAGCGCCTTCTTAAAATACTCATTCTCTGCCATTTTCTTCCCCCCTTTCCAACAAATCCCGCCTGCAGGCCAGATAATAAATTCCGCCCGCCGCATCCGCCAAAAACCATCCAATCGGAATCGACCACCAGATTCCTGCCACGCCAACCTGCGGGATCGCCGAAAGCAGGTACGCCAGTGCCACGCGCGTACCCAGAGAAATCACGGTCAGTACAACGGACATGCCCGGCCTGCCTAAAGCCCGATAAAGCCCGTACAGCAAAAACAGGCAGCCTATCCCGCAGTAAAAGGTGCCCTCAATCCGCAGATAACGGACGCCTTCCCTTATCATCCCGGTTTCCGCGGCATCCGCAAACAACCCCATCAAAGGTTCTGCAAACAGACAGACAGCCGCCGATACGGTCGCGCAGAACAGAACCGAAAAACACACCGCGCCCTTTAGCCCCGTCCGAATCCGCTCCTCTTGCCTCGCTCCGTAATTCTGGGCAATAAAAGTCGAAAACGCATTTCCGAAATCCTGTACCGGCATATAGGCAAACGCGTCGATTTTAACCGCTGCCGCAAATGCCGCCATCACGGTTGCCCCAAAGCTGTTGACCAGTCCCTGCACCATTAAAATCCCCAGATTCATCACCGACTGCTGGATACAGGTCAACACCGAAAATCCCGCAATTTCCCGCACGCATCCGGCCCGTATCCGCAGGCATTCCCGCAGCGGGCGTACCGTGCCGCAGGAAAGCAGCGTATACGCCGCAATCCCCGCACCGGATACATACTGGGCAATCACAGTCGCCCACGCAGCCCCTGCCACGCCCAGGGACAATCCTAAGACAAACCACAAATCCAGGACAATATTCAGTACCGCCGAAACCGCCAGAAACACAAGCGGCACAAAAGAATTGCCAATTGCCCGCAGAAACGAAGCAAAATAATTATACAGAAACGTCGCGGCAATCCCGGCATAAATCACCGCCAGATAGCTTCGCATCATTCCCCAGACTTCCGTGGGAACACGCAAAAAAATGCGGATGCCGTCTAAAGAAGCATAAGCAGCCGCATTCAGTACAAGTGCCAACAGGCCAATCAGCAGAAACGAAGCGCCCGCGCTCTCCCGCAGGCCGCGCATATCCCTCTGTCCGAACCGGACGGAAAACACCGCGCCGCTGCCCATGCAAAGCCCAAGCAGAATGGAAGTCAGAAACGTCATCAGCGTAAAAGACGAACCGACCGCCGCAAGGGCATTGCTCCCCAAGCATTTCCCGACAATCAGCGTATCTGCAATATTATAGCATTGCTGCAGCAGGTTTCCTAAAATCATCGGCAGGGCAAACCGCAGCATAGAGCGCATCACCGGACCTTTGGTCAAATCCTGATTCATATTTCCCCCTGTTTAAAAAAATCAATCCTGTCCCTGGTTCCCCGCAAGCGCCTTCAAATCCTCAGCCTGCTGCACGCCGGATACGCGCTTGACAAACACGCCCTTGTCCATCAAGACCATAGTCGGAATACTCATCACCTGGTATTTAAGCGCCAGCGCGGCCTCTTCGTCCACATTTACTTTACAGACCTTCATGGAATCTCCCATCTCCTCCGCAAACGCATCCAGAATCGGCGCCTGCATCTTACACGGCCCGCACCAGTCCGCCCAAAAATCCAACAGTACCGGCACCTCACATGCCAGCACCTCCTGTTCAAAATTATCGTTCGTCACCTTAACAATCGCCATATCTAACGGCCTCCTTCCTTTAATTCCTTCCAAACTCTTCCAGCTTAAGCCCCGGATTTCGCTCCAGCGTCATCCCCACGCTCCATCCATTCACAAAAATAAGCAGCGGGTTCCCCTTCAAATCCTGGATCTTTTTCATATCGGACGTCCCGGTCAGCCGATCCAGTTCCACACTGTCTCCCACAATCCAGCGGATATGCTCATGCGGCATATGTTCCATCCGGATCTCTACATTATATTCATTCGCCAGGCGGTACTTTAACACATCAAACTGCAAAACGCCTACGACACCTACTATGATTTCCTCCATACCCATTCCGTATTCCTGGAAAATCTGAATCGCGCCCTCCTGCGCAATCTGCATAATTCCCTTTACAAACTGCTTGCGCTTCATCGTATCCACCTGGCGCACCCTTGCAAAATGCTCCGGCGCAAACGTCGGGATGCCCTCAAATTGAAATGGCTTTGCAGCCGTCAAAATCGTATCGCCAATGGAAAAAATCCCCGGATCAAACACCCCGATAATATCCCCCGCATAAGCCTCTTCCACAATTTTACGCTCCTGCGCCATCATCTGCTGCGGCTGGGACAGCTTCATTTTCTTATTGCCGCCCTGTACATGCGTCACTTCCATGCCCGCCGTAAACCTGCCCGAGCAAATCCGCATAAACGCAATCCGGTCTCTGTGGTTCTTATTCATATTCGCCTGGATCTTAAAAACAAACGCCGAAAAATCCTCGTCAAACGGATTTTTATCCCCCTGATCGGATCTCCTTGGCAGCGGTGAAGACGTCATTTCCAGAAAATGCTTTAAAAACGTCTCCACCCCAAAATTCGTCAGCGCCGACCCGAAAAAGACCGGAGAAAGCTCCCCCTTAGAGACCAGTTCCTGCTCAAACTCCGCGCTCGCCCCGTCCAACAGTTCGATTTCCTCCAGAAGCTTTTCATAATTCTCCTGCCCAATCGTATCGGAAAGCGACGCGTCTTCCACCGGAATCACCGTCTCTTCCCCTTCCTTCGTCCCTTTTTGGGTATCGCTGTAAAGCATCACTTCCTTTTTATTCCGGTCATACACACCCTTAAAATTTTTACCCGAGCCAATCGGCCAGTTCACCGGGCAGGTCGCAATGCCAAGTTCCTTTTCAATCTCGTCTAACAAATCAAACGTATCGTTTGCATCCCGGTCCATCTTATTAATAAACGTAAAAATCGGGATATGGCGCATCACACAGACCTTAAAAAGCTTTCTCGTCTGCGCCTCCACCCCCTTTGATCCGTCGATCACCATAACCGCCGAATCCGCCGCCATCAGCGTCCGGTACGTATCCTCCGAGAAGTCCTGATGCCCCGGCGTATCCAAAATATTAATGCAATATCCCCCGTAATGGAACTGCAGCACCGAAGAAGTAACCGAAATCCCCCTCTCCTTTTCAATCTCCATCCAGTCAGACACGGCATGCCTGGCCGTCGCCTTCCCCTTCACCGAACCCGCCAGGTTAATCGCGCCGCCATAGAGCAGAAACTTCTCCGTCAGCGTTGTCTTCCCGGCGTCCGGGTGGGATATAATTGCAAAGGTACGTCTTTTTTCAATTTCTTTCTTTAAATCAGCCAAAATCATTTCCTCCCATTAAAGTGTTACACATAAATCCTCAAAAATTCCGGATGGTACCGCTTTCCCAAAAGCATATTCTTCCATCGTCTCCTGCTCAAAATTATAAACCGTCACACACTGCTTCACCGGATCGACAATCCAGTATTCCCGCACTCCGCCGGAAGCATACTTTAAAAGCTTTTTACAATAATCCCGAAAACGGCTGCCCGGTGAAACGATTTCAATCACCCAGTCCGGCGCGCCGTGGCACCCCTTTTCATCCAGCTTCTCCAAATCACAAATAACCGAAATATCCGGCTCCAGATAATTTGAATTGTTCTCATTTAAAAAAACGGCAAACGGCGCAGGAAACACTTCACAATCCCCGCCCTTTTCTTCAATATAATTTGCAATCTTCTGGTTCAGCTGGCTGACAATCCTCTGATGTGTCCTGCTCGGAGGCGCCATATAATAAATTTCCCCGTCAATCAGTTCCGCACGCTCCCCTTCCGGCAGAGCATACACATCCGAAACCGTATACCGATCTGTTTTAAACGCTGCATCCATCTGTTCCACACTCCCCTTCATCATTCATGCCACTCCCCCATTCACACCAGAAACCAACACAAACCACACAACCACCAAACATTCGATACCGTAGCCAGGAGGAGGCTGTGGGAGAGGGGGGGGGGGTGCGGGGCGGGGGTAATGTTTTTTGAAGTCGTATAAGCCCCCACCCAATCCAAGGAAACACG
>CAMSEJ010000139.1 GCA_947057405.1 uncultured Roseburia sp. | reverse complement strand
AGCGGCCTGCCGTCCGCAATCCGATCCTGAAACTCGCCGCTCGACGGGTTCGACGTCTTCACCAGCACAAAAATCCCCTTCTTTTCCTCTCTGCACACGTCCAGAAACGGCTTTACGCCGTCCGTCCCCAGATACGGGTTCACCGTCGCAAAATCCTCGTCAAACGCCGCGTATTCCTTCTGCCCCACCTGCACCTTTCCCAAATGCCCCGCGGCATAAGCGGCGGAAGTCGAGCCGATATCGCCGCGCTTTACATCGCCGATCACAACCAGATCCTTTTCGTGGCAGTAATCCACTGTCCGCCGGAACACAGAAAGCCCCGGCAGCCCAAACTGCTCGTACATGGCAATCTGCGGCTTCACCGCCGGAATCAAATCATACACGGCGTCCACAATCGCCTTATTGAACTGCCAGACCGCCTCGGCAGCCCCTTCTAACGTCTCGCCATGCTCCGCAAACGCAGCTTCCTTCAAATGCCTCGGTATATACCCCAGCATCGGATCCAACCCCACGCAGACCGGAGCATGGGTCTTTTCGATTTTTTGAATTAACTTCTGAATCATCCCTTTCAACCTCCCTTTTTATCCCGCTTCGCACTGCAGCCAGCAGACAAAACGCATCATTCCTCGCTGTACACCACTTCCCCGGACACAATCGTCGTAATCACCTTCCCGGTCACCTTGCGGTTGTCAAACGGCGTATTCTTCGCCTTGCCCGCAAACTCCTTCGCCTGAATCGTATAATTCTGGTTCGGGTCAAAAATCACGATATCGGCAGCGCAGCCCTCCTGCAGCGTACCTTTCTCCAGCCCAATCACCTTCGCCGGATTGTAGCTTAGCTTTTCCGCCATCTGCATCGGCGTCAGATAATCCTTGAGCACCAGCTCCGAATACGTAATCGCCGCAGCCGTCTCAAGCCCGACAATCCCAAACGGCGCCCGCTTCATAGACTGCCCCTTCTCCACCGCCGTATGCGGCGCATGATCCGTCGCAATCACGTCAATCGTGCCGTCTTTGAGCCCTTCCCGGATCGCATTCACATCCGCTGCGGAACGCAGAGGGGGATTCATTTTAAAATTGGCATTGTCAGCCGTAATATCCTCATCCGACAGTGTAAAATGGTGCGGGCAGGCCTCCGCTGTAACAGACATGCCGTTTTCCTTCGCCTGTTTTACCATCCATACGCTCTTGCCCGTAGAGCAGTGGCACAAATGCAGATGCACGCCGACGCTTCCCGCCAGCACAATATCCCTTGCCACCACAATATCCTCCACTTCATTTAAAATGCCGGGCAGCCCCAGTTCCTTCGCACGCGCCCCGGCATTCATCACGCCGCCGTGCATCAGATGCTTATCCTCACAGTGGGCAAACACCGGAATGCCCTCCTCCTTCGCCGCCTGCATTGCGCGGTAATAAAGCTCCGCATTCATCACCGACTTTCCGTCCTCCGAAACGGCAGGGCTTCCCGCCTGCGCCATCTTCTTAATATCCGCCAGCTTCCTGCCCTCCTGCCCCTTCGTAATCGCCCCAATCTGCAGCACATGGACCGGGGCTAGATTCTTCGCCTTCTGGTGCACATAATTCACCACATCCGCATTATCCACGACAGGCTTCGTATTCGGCATCGCCAGAATCGTCGTAAAACCGCCCCTTGCCGCCGCCTTCGCGCCCGTCACAACCGTTTCCTTCTCCTCAAACCCCGGATCCCTCAAATGCACATGCAGGTCAATAAACCCCGGCATCACAAAGCATCCCTTTGCGTCAATCACCTTATCCGCTTTCCCCTTAATCTTCTCCTTCACCTTGGCAATCCTGCCGTCCTCCACCAGAATATCCGATTCCGCGTCCAGCTTCGACGCAGGGTCAATCACCCTGCCGTTTTTAATTAACAACTTCATAGGTATACCTCCCCATCTTCTCCTTTTTCTCTCAAACCATCCGCCCAAAGCGTGTTTGAAAATTCATTCCCGCCGCCCGCGTCCGTCCGGACGCCGCAGAACGCAATTTTCAAACACGCTTTCGCGCCGTTACAGCTGCGTCGTCACAAAAATATCATAAATAGATTTAATCGCCGTCTCAAAATCACAATTTGCCACGCCGATAATAATATTCAGTTCACTCGACCCCTGGTCAATCATCTTCACATTCACATTCGCATGAGAAAGCGCCGAAAAAATCCGTCCCGCCGTCCCGCGTGTCGAACGCATCCCTCTGCCAACCACCGCAATCAGCGCCAGATCCGCCTCCAAATCCACCGTATCCGGCTTTGCCAGGCGTTTAATCGAAGAGAGCACCTGCTGCTCCTTCCCCTCAAACTCCTCCTGGTGCACAAACACCGTCATCGTATCAATACCGGACGGCATATGTTCAAACGAAATCCCGTTCTCCTCAAACGCCGAAAGCACCTTCCTTCCGAAGCCCACCTCAGAATTCATCATATCCTTATCCACATTCACCGCCACAAAACCCTTTTTGCCGGCAATGCCGGTAATCGTAAACTCAGAATGATGGCAGGTATGCTCCACAATCAGCGTCCCCTTATCCTCCGGCTTATTCGTATTACGGATATTAATCGGAATCCCCGCGCCCCGCACCGGGAACACCGCATCCTCATGCAGCACCGTCGCCCCCATATAAGAAAGCTCCCGCAGCTCACGGTACGTAATCACCTGAATCACCTCAGGATTCTCAATAATCCTGGGATCCGCAATCAAAAACCCCGACACATCCGTCCAGTTCTCATACAGATCCGCCCCCGCCGCCTTCGCCACAATCGACCCGGTAATATCCGACCCGCCGCGCGAAAACGTATGGACCGTCCCATCCTTCTTCGCCCCGTAAAACCCGGGAATCACGGCGCAGTCACACTTCTTTAGCCGCGCCGAAAGCACCCGGTTCGTCTTCTCCGCATCAAACTCGCCCTTCTCGTCAAAAAACACAACCTCCGCCGCGTCAATAAACGTATACCCCAGAAAATCCGCCATAATAATCCCGTTCAGATATTCCCCGCGGGAAGCCGCATACTCCGCCCCCGCCTTCTGCTCAAAATTCTCGGCAATCGTCTGAAACTCCTTCTCCAGCGACGTCTTCAAATGCAGCCCGTTAATAATCGCATCAAACCGATCCTTAATCTTGCGCAGCTTCGGCTTAAAATCCTCCCCCGCCTCAGCCGCCGCATAGCAGCCATACAGCATATCCGTCACCTTAACATCCTTATCATTCCGCTTACCCGGCGCACTCGGAACAACATACCTGCGGCTCTCATCCGCCCGGATAATCTCCCCGACCTTCGCAAACTGCCCCGCGCTCGCCAGAGAACTGCCGCCAAACTTCACTACCTTTACCATATTCTTTCCCTCCAGCGGCATCCATTCGCCGCACATCCAAAATCTTCATTCCAACTATAATATACTACCAATCAAAAAATCCGTGTATCCCGGCACCTTCCGCCTTCCCCAAAAAACATATCTAAAAAGTTCCAATTACAACCTAAAAAACCTCCCGCAATATCCCCAGGCAAACACAGAAAAAACTCCCATCCATATCACACATACACCTGCCTTCGGCATATCAACAAACACCCCCGGCCTGCAGGCGTCCTCACGTAAATGCTGAGAACACGCCGGCAGCCGGAGCCCATGGTATGCCGTCGGGGCATTGTGACGGAATGAAAGCGGCACTTAAGCATCCCCGCACAATCCAGCAATGCCCTGCCACGGATGGCAGGGCAAGCCGTAACCGCGCCACGGACGGCGCGTTTACGGCGGTTGCGTCCGCATAAAACAACTGCATGGGATGCTTTAGAGCCGCTTCATCCCGTCACACAGCCCCGACGGCATACCATGGGCTCCGGCTGACGTACCCCCGCCGGCAAACTACGCCTGCAGCACCCTCGCAATTAACGCATGTCCCTCCGAAACATAATTCCCCGAAGCCTGCGCCTCTTTTTCATTATACCTCCAGCTCTCCTCCCGCTCATCCGTACTGTCATACAGCAAATAAGGCACACTGTCCCCCGTATGCGTCCGAATACAGACCGGAGTCGGATGATCCGGCAAAATCACCATACGAAACTCCTCTCCCGCCGCGCGCAGTCCTTCCACAATCGGCCGGATCACCCTCTGATCCAGATTCTCAATCGCCTGCACCTTCTTCTCCACGCTGCCCTGATGCCCCATCTCGTCCGGCGCTTCCAGATGCACATACACAAAATCATATCCGTCCTTTACCAAAACGTCAACCGCCGCCTGCGCCTTGCCTTCGTAATTCGTATTCAGCCCGCCGTTCGCGCCGTCCACCGTAACCACCTTCATCGACGACCCGACCGCAATGCCCTTTAACAAATCCACCGCGGAAATCATAGCCCCCTTCTTCCCCGTCTTTTCCGTAAACGGCGAAAGCGACGGCTTCGTCCCCGCGCCCCAGAACCAGCAGGAATTGGCCGGATGAAGCCCCTGTTCCTTCCGCTTCCGGTTAATCGGATGGTCTGCCAGAACCGCATAGCTTCGTTCCATCATTTCACGAAGCCGCTTTTCCTTCGGCAGCTTATCCCCAATCACCTGTTCCAAAATATCATGAGGCTGCACCAAATCCACCGCATCCCCGTTCTCCCAAATCAGAAGATGACGGTAGCTTGTCCCCGCATAAAACCGAAATTCCTCCGTCTCAAGTTCTCTCCTTACCGCTTCCAGCAAAACGGCCGCATCCTCCGTAGAAATCTCACCCGAACTGTGATCCAAAATCCTGCGCTCCCCGTAGCGCGCTTCCTCCTCCGAAAGCGTCACCAGATTACAGCGCAGCGCGATATCCGTATCCTTCATCGGCACGCCGATACTTAACGCCTCAAGCGGCGAACGCCCCGAATAATATTTGCGCGGATCGTATCCCAGCACGGAAAGGTTCGCCGTATCGCTTCCCGGGCTCATCCCGTCCGGAATCGTATGCACCAGGCCGATTTCCCCTTTTGCCGCCAGCGCGTCCATCATCGGCGTCTTCGCATACCGAAGCGGCGTTACATTCCCTAACGCTTCAATGGGACGGTCAGCCATACCGTCCCCTAATATTACCAGATATTTCATAGCCTGCTCCTTTACCGGTTGCCCAGGCGGATCACAGAACGCACGTCAAGCGCCGCCGCCTTCGCTTTAAATTCCGCTTCCGTCATCACAGAGGTTACAAAGCCCGTTTCCCCTTCGATCCCGGCGTCCACATAATCTGTCCTGCCAAACGCGGCTTCCACCGCATCCCTGCCCGACGCCGTCCGGACAAAAAAGGCGTTTTCCAGCCTGTCAAACTCCGCAAGCGTTATCTTTTCCGGTTTCCATTCCACCGGGATATTGCAGTCCATATGCCTTGCAAGCCCCACCATATCCGCCACGACCGCGGAAGCCGTCGGCAGCTTGCCCGCGCCGCTGCCGTAAAACATCGCGTCGCCAAGCACATTTCCGTGCACAAATACGGCGTTAAATACGTCGGCAACCCCGTACAGCGGATGTTCCGGCGAAAGCAGATGCGGCGCCACAAAAACCGCATAGCCCTCCGGCGTCTTCCTGCTGACCGCCAAAAGCTTGATTGCCCGTCCCATCTTCTTTGCATATTTCATATCCGCAGCGGAAATCTTTGTAATCCCTTCCGTATGGATATCCGTAAAATCCACCTGCCGGCCGCAGACAAGGGAAGTCAGGATCGCAATCTTGCGGCACGCGTCATAGCCTTCAATATCCGCGGAAGGATCCCGCTCCGCGTATCCCCTCTCCTGCGCGTCGCGCAGCACATCCGCAAATTCCAGGCCCTCCCGGCTCATTTTCGTCATCATATAATTGGTTGTCCCGTTTAAAATCCCGGTTATCTCTTCGATTTCATCTGCCGTCAGCGCAGAAAGCAGCGTCCGGATTACCGGAATACCGCCGCCGACGCTCGCTTCAAACATAAAATTTACGTTCTTTTCTGCGGCAAGGGCTAACAGCTCTGCCCCTTTTTCCGCAACCAGCGCCTTATTCGAGGTTGTCACATGCTTGCCCGCCGTAAGCATCGCCTTTACAAACGTATAGGCCGGTTCTACCCCGCCCATGGTTTCCACCACAATCCGAATCTCCGGATCGTCGGCGATCACCCGGTAGTCATGTACGATTTTATCCTGGATTGGATCCCCGGAAAAATCGCGGATATCCAGGACATATTTTACCTCAATGCCTTCCCCGGCCCGTTCTGCAATGAGTTCACGGTTGATATCCAGCACCTCCACAACGCCCGAGCCGATCGTGCCGTATCCCATTACTGCTGCTTTTATCATATTTCCTCCATTCCAGGGATTTACTCCCTTGCAAGTATTTTCAGATAATGAATCCCCGTTTTCCCCTCAATCTCCTCCGCCATCTCGGAAATGTCCCCGGTATCCGGCAGCACATCCACACTGATGCTCAAAGAAGCCACCCCGTTCACCGGGATGCTCTGGTGGATTGTCAGGACATTGGCGTGATAATCCGCCACCGACTTTAAAACCTCGGACAAAAGCCCCGGCTCATCGTCCATCTGGATAATCATCGTAACCGTCATCCCTCTGGAATTGTCGTGGAACGGAAAAATATCATCCTTATATTTGTAAAAAGAACTGCGGCTGATCCCCACGGCATCCGCCGCTTCCTGCACACTGGCCGCCTTCCCGGTGTCAATCAGGCGCTTTGCTTTGACTACCTTCAAAAGCACTTCCGGTATGGCCTTTTCTTTCAGGACGAAGTAATTTGATTTCACTGCCATAACTTCCGAATCCTCCGTGTGTTTTGTGTGTGTCAGGGGTACAGTTGTCCATGCGACAAAGATAATATCATAAAAAATGAGCCGTTGCAAGATCGGAAGAGCGTCGTGTAGGGAAAGAGTGTGGTA
>CAMSEJ010000138.1 GCA_947057405.1 uncultured Roseburia sp. | reverse complement strand
ACGACGCTCTTCCGATCTTTCACTTTGCGGGGCTCAAAGCGGTCGGGGAATCGGTGGCAAAGCCGTGGGAATATTACAATAATAATATTTCCGGGACGCTTACCTTAGTGGACGAGATGCGGGCGCATGGATGCAAGAATATTATTTTCTCGTCTTCGGCGACGGTTTACGGCGATCCGGCAATGATTCCGATAACGGAGGAGTGCCCGAAAGGGACCTGTACCAATCCGTATGGCTGGTCGAAGTCGATGCTGGAGCAGATTCTGAGTGATATGCAGAAGGCGGATCCGGAATGGAATGTAATTCTGCTCCGCTATTTTAACCCGATTGGGGCACATAAGAGCGGTTTGATCGGAGAGAACCCGAACGGGATACCGAATAACCTGATGCCTTATATTACACAGGTGGCAGTCGGCAAGCTGAAAGAGCTGGGCGTATTCGGCGATGATTATGATACGCCGGACGGAACCGGTGTCAGGGATTATATCCATGTCGTGGATCTGGCAATCGGGCATGTGAAGGCCGTGGACAAGCTCAAAGAGAACGTCGGGCTGGGGATTTACAACCTGGGAACCGGGGTTGGGTACAGTGTGCTGGATATCGTGAAGAATTTTGAAGCCGCAACCGGCGTGAACATTCCGTATTCCATTCGGCCGAGACGGCCGGGAGATATTGCAACCTGCTATTCGGATGCGGCTAAAGCGAAGCAGGAGCTGGGATGGACGGCACAGTACGGGATTAAGGATATGTGCGGAGACTCCTGGAACTGGCAGAAGAATAACCCGAACGGGTACGAAGAATAAAAAGAACGAAACGGATACTAAGCTGTGGGGAACGGTCCTGCGGCTTAGTATTTTTTTGCGGTTCTTTTAAAATTATGCTTGACAGTATACCCTATGGGGGTATATAATTCAAATGAAAAAGAAAAAAGAGAGGTATGTATATGGGTGAAGAACGGGAATGCTGTACACATAAGACAAAGGAGCGTCCCGACCAGGAATACCGGGATCTTCTGAATCGTTTGAACCGCATAGAAGGCCAGGTGCGCGGGATTAAGGGAATGGTGGAACGCGATGTATACTGTACGGATATTTTGGTACAGGTAGCGGCGGTAAACGCGGCGTTAAACAGTTTTAACCGTGTACTTTTGGCGAATCACATCAAAACCTGCGTGGCTGAGGATATCAGGGCCGGCAGGGAACAAACCGTAGACGAGCTTGTGGCTACGCTGCAGAAGCTGATGAAATAGGGAGGATACGAATGGAGCAGTACAACGTAACAGGAATGAGCTGCGCCGCCTGCAGCAGCCGGGTGGAGAAAGCAGTGGGCAGGGTGCCGGGCGTAACGAGCTGTTCGGTAAGCCTTCTGACCGGCTCCATGGGAGTGGAAGGCACGGCGGCAAAGGAGGATATTATCCGTGCGGTAGAGGGCGCCGGATACGGCGCGTCCGCAAAAGGCGGAGAAGAGGGCGGCGCAAAGGCGGCGGGGACGGCCGATGCGGAAGAGATGTTAAAAGACCGGGAGACACCGGTATTAAAACGCAGGCTGTATGCATCCGCAGGGTTTCTGGCGCTTTTGATGTATGTATCAATGGGGCATATGATGTGGGGCTGGCCGCTGCCGGAGGCTCTTGCGCACAACCATGTGGCGGTCGGGCTCTTGCAGCTGCTTTTGACCGGTATGGTTATGGTGATCAATCAGAAGTTTTTTATCAGCGGGTTTCAAAGCCTGTTTCATCTTGCGCCGAATATGGATACCCTGGTGGCATTGGGATCGGCGGCGTCGTTTGTCTACAGCACGTATGCGCTGTTTGCCATGACAGAAGCTCAGATGCAGGGGGATACGGCGGCAGCGGCATCATACATGCACGAATTTTACTTTGAGTCTGCCGCTATGATTTTGACGCTGATTACCGTGGGAAAAATGCTGGAAGCCAGATCTAAGGGCAGAACGACGGATGCCTTAAAAAGCCTGATCCGCCTTTCCCCCAAAACAGCAACGATCCTGGCGGACGGCACGGAAACGGAAGTGGCGGTGGAGCAGGTAAAAAAGGGAGATATTTTTATCGTGCGCCCGGGAGAGAACATTCCGGTAGACGGCATTGTGCTGGAAGGAAGCAGCGCGGTCAATGAAGCGGCTCTGACCGGGGAAAGCATTCCGGCGGATAAAGAGGCCGGCGACCGGGTGTCTGCGGCGACCGTAAACCAGTCCGGATTTTTAAAATGCGAAGCCGAACGGGTCGGAGAGGATACCACATTGTCGCAGATTATCCGGCTGGTCAGCGACGCGGCCGCAACGAAAGCGCCGATTGCCAAGGTGGCGGATAAGGTTTCCGGGGTGTTTGTGCCGGTTGTCATCGCCATTGCGGCAGTGACGGCGGCAGTCTGGCTGCTTGCGGGAGCGGGGCCGGGCTTTGCGCTGGCAAGAGGGATTTCCGTGCTGGTAATCAGCTGCCCGTGCGCGCTGGGGCTTGCGACGCCGGTCGCGATTATGGTAGGAAACGGCATCGGGGCAAAAAACGGGATCATGTTCAAGACCGCCGTTTCCCTGGAAGAAACCGGAAAGGTGCAGATTGTGGCGCTGGACAAGACGGGCACGATTACAACCGGGGAGCCGAAAGTTACGGATTTGTTTCCGGAGGACAGTGTGGATCGGGAAGAGCTTTTGTACCTGGCAGCTTCCCTGGAGCAAAAGAGCGAGCATCCTCTGGCGGCAGCAATTTTGGAATATGCAAAAGAAAAGGGCGTTAAACCAGGCGATGCACAGGATTTTGCTGCCGTTGCCGGAAACGGGCTGTACGGTACAGTCGACGGTATGCCGTTTTGGGGCGGCAATCTGGATTACATCACCCGTTTTGCCGAGGTGCCGTGGAGGTATTCGGCTAAGGCGAACAGACTGGCGGAGGAAGGGAAGACGCCGCTGTATTTTGCGGGAGAAGGGAAGTTTATGGGCGTCATTGCGGTTGCGGACGTGCCCAAAAAAGAGGCCCGCGCGGCCGTCTGCCAGCTGAAAAATATGGGCATCCGTGTCGTTATGCTGACCGGGGACAACGAACGCACCGCAAAGGCAATCGGGAAACAGGCGGGCGTGAATGAGGTTATTGCCGGCGTGCTGCCGGAGGGTAAGGAAAGCGTTATCCGTTCGTTAAAGGAAAAGGGCAGCGTGGCGATGGTAGGCGACGGCATCAATGATGCCCCGGCGCTGACCCGAGCGGATATCGGTATTGCAATCGGTGCGGGAACGGATATTGCGATTGACGCGGCGGACGTGGTGCTGATGAAGAGCAGGCTGACGGATGTGCCTGCGGCGATCCGCTTAAGCCGGGCGGCGCTTCGGAATATCCATGAAAACCTGTTCTGGGCATTTATTTATAATATTATCGGAATACCGTTAGCGGCGGGGGTGTTTATTCCGCTGTTTGGAATCGGGCTCAACCCGATGTTTGCCGCCGCTGCAATGAGTTTATCCAGCTTTTGCGTTGTAACCAACGCATTGCGCTTGAATTTGCTGCAGGTTTACAATGCAGAAAAGGATAAAGAAATCAGATCAAAATGCAGGATGGAGGATGAAAAAAGAATGGAACGAGTAATGGAAATTAAAGGTATGATGTGTGAACATTGCGCGGCAAGGGTTAAAAGCGCACTGGAAGAAGTGGACGGCGTTTCCAAAGCGGCAGTCAGCTACGAAGCCGCAAGTGCGTTAATTGCGCTGGATCATGACGTGTCGGACGAGGCGCTGAAAAAGGCGGTGGAGGATCAGGATTATGAGGTAATCTCCATTCAGTAACGGTTCGGCAAAATTCCTTTAAAACCTCTTGCGTACCCGAAGAAATTATGCTATAGTTTTATAGTTGTATGAACCAAGCGATGGTCCTCTGTTACAGAAGGTATTAAGAACATCGGAGAAATCAGGAGGAAGAAAAATGAACGCAACTGAAATTATCAAGAACATCGAAGCAGAGCAGCTGAAAGCCGAAGTGCCCGTATTCCATGTGGGCGATACCGTAAAGGTATACGGAAAGATCAAAGAGGGAAACCGCGAAAGGATTCAGGTATTTGAAGGTATCGTATTAAAACGGCAGGGCGGAAGCAGCCGCGAGACGTTTACCGTCCGTAAATTTTCAAACGGGATCGGCGTAGAAAAGACATGGCCGCTGCATTCCCCGAATGTAGAGAAGATTGAGGTTGTCCGTTACGGTAAAGTAAGAAGGGCAAAATTATACTACTTAAGGGATCGTGTCGGAAAAGCGGCGAAGGTCAAAGAGAAAAAGTAAGATATTTATTGCAGCGGATGCAATCACAAAGCCGTATCCTGTGCTGGAGAGCTAGAATTCCAGGCAGGTACGGCTGTTTTTTACCGGGAGAAACGATTGAGGCGAACATGAGAAGAAAAAGCGGATTACATTTCGGACGTGAAAAAAAGAAAGTCAATATACCCATTATAAGAGACGCGGCAGCGTGGATTTTAGAGATTGCCATTGTGCTGGGAATCGCGTTTGTATTTGTCTACTACATCGGGCTGCGTACCAGCGTTGTAGGGCAGTCTATGATGCCGGTTTTAGAGAGCAAGCAGGAGATTTTGATCAACCGGTTTATTTATCTGCTGACCGATCCGAAGCCCAATGACATTATCGTTTTTTTGCCGAACGGCAATGAAAAATCCCATTATTATGTCAAGCGTGTGATTGGGACGCCGGGAGATACGGTGCAGATCAGGGACGGCGTGGTTTTGGTAAACGGGAAGCCGTTTGAAGAGGCGGGAGAGATGGATTCGATTTTGGATGCGGAGCTGGCAGAAGAAGAAATTCTTTTGGCGGAGGACGAATATTTTGTACTGGGCGATAACCGCAATAACAGCGAGGACAGCCGTTATGCCAATATCGGAAATGTAAAAAAGCAGCATATTATCGGAAAAGCCTGGTTTGTAGTGTCCCCGTATGAGGATTTTGGCTTTCTGTAGTATCTGCCGTATAGGAAAAATGGAGGAGATTATGCATTTTCAGTGGTACCCGGGGCATATGACCAAGGCAAAGCGTCAGATGCAGGAAGATATTAAGCTGATTGATTTGATTATAGAGCTGGTGGATGCGAGGATTCCGCTTTCAAGCCGCAATCCCGACATCGACGGGCTGGGAAAACAGAAGGCCCGTCTGATTTTAATGAATAAGGCGGATTTGGCGGATCCGGACAAAACGGAGGTATTCAACCGTTATTTTAAAGAAAAAGGGTATTTTACGGTGAATCTGGATGCCAGGAGCAGGGCGGGCATGAAAGCAGTCCAGAACACGATTCTGGAAGCCTGCAAAGAGAAGACGGAACGCGACAGGAAAAGGGGAATCCGAAACCGCCCGGTGCGCGCGATGGTAGTGGGCATTCCGAACGTGGGGAAATCTACGTTTATTAATACCTATGCGGGCAAGGCATGTACAAAGACGGGCAACCGGCCGGGAGTTACGAAAGGCAAACAGTGGATCCGGCTGAACAAAAACGTAGAGCTTTTGGATACGCCGGGGATTTTGTGGCCGAAGTTTGAGGATCAGACGGTAGGGCTCCATCTGGCGCTGATCGGTTCGATTAAGGACGAGATTTTAAATACGGACGGGCTGGCATTGGAGCTGATCCGGATCCTGCTTAAGGATTATCCGGGCAGCCTGGCGGGGCGCTACGGGATAACGGAGACGAAGGACGCCGCGCAGGTGCTCGGCGCGGTCGCAGAGGCGCGCAACTGCATCGGAAAAGGCGGTGAACCGGATTACGGCAAGGCGGCTTTGATTGTAATAGACGAATTCCGCAGCGGCAAGACGGGCAGGTTTACGATTGAGATGCCTTAGGCGTGTTTGAAAAATTACAGGGAAGGATAAAATGGATACGAAAAAGGTGAATGAAGTGCAGGAGGAATTTCGAGCCACGGCAGCAGAAGAGCTGCCTTCTTTTATTGCACGGTATGAGACGGACGGGCGTCTGGGGGTGGGAAGGCTGGTTGAGCAGGCAAAAAAGAACCTTCGGAAGCTTAAGGAGGAGAAAGAGCGCATCCGGCAGTTATCGGTGTACGAACGGGAGTATGCGCCGTTTGGAGCGGTCTGCGGGGTGGACGAAGCAGGGCGCGGGCCGCTGGCGGGGCCTGTTGTGGCAGGCGCGGTGATTTTGCCGGAGGATTGTGAAATCCTTTATATTAATGATTCCAAAAAGCTGAGTGCGAAGAAGCGGGAAGAGCTTTACGATGTGATTTTTGAGCAGGCGGCTGCCGTGGGAATCGGCATGGTTTCGCCGCAGAGGATTGACGAGATCAATATTCTGCAGGCGACGTATGAAGCGATGAAAAAGGCTATTCATAATTTAGGCGTAACACCCGATATATTATTAAATGATGCGGTGACGATCCCGGGAATTGCGATCCGCCAGGTGCCGATTGTAAAGGGAGATGCGAAGAGCATTTCGATTGGGGCGGCAAGTATTGTAGCCAAGGTGACCAGGGATCGGCTGATGGCGGAGTATGACGCCGTTTTACCGGGGTACGGATTTGCGGAGCATAAAGGATATGGGTCGGCGGCGCACATTGCGGCGCTTCGTAAGCTGGGGGCGACGCCGATTCACCGGAAGTCGTTTATCGGGAAGTTTGTCTGAGTACCTTTAACGCTCTGTCCGTCAGGCTACCGTATCGTTATCGTGTGTATTTTTGGGTGGATAGGAGCGGGAATGTATGCAGATTACGGATATGTTGAACCAGTATAACAGAACGGTTGCAAACGGTACGGAGCTTTCCGGCGGGACGCAGGGGATCCGGCAGATTGCGTCTTCCTTACAGCAGATGTCGGTGGGGAATGTTTTTGAGGGCAGTATTAACCATATGGAGAACGGAGTCGTGACACTGGGGCTTTCGGACGGGAAGACGATCCAGGCCAGA
>CAMSEJ010000137.1 GCA_947057405.1 uncultured Roseburia sp. | reverse complement strand
ACACAAGGTACCACACTCTTTCCCTACACGACGCTCTTCCGATCTCATCCGGCAAGGAACTGATGGACGGAACAGATTCATACAATATTTCTGAAAATGTTGCGAACAAGATCTATATCCCATATGCACCTTACACGGGTGAGGCAGCAGAGTAATTGTCTGACAGCCGCAGATAAATTGAATTAGATGGAAAGACGGGGCCGTCCAAGGGTGGCGGTCCCTTTTTTTGAAAAAGTGAGTGAAGGATGCAAATTTGAGATTGGAGGGTAGGTTATGGCACAAGATGTTTTGCTGCAGATGACGGATATATGTAAGGAATTCCCGGGTGTTAAAGCATTGGACCATGTTTCCCTGACGGTAAGGAGAGGAACCGTACATGCACTCATGGGTGAAAACGGTGCAGGTAAATCTACTCTGATGAAATGCCTGTTCGGTATGTATGCAAAAAACAGCGGACAGATATTTTTAGAGGGGAAAGAAGTTAATTTCAGCAATTCAAAAGAGGCGCTTGAAAACGGTGTGGCAATGGTGCACCAAGAATTAAACCAGGCATTGAAACGGAATGTCATGGACAATCTCTGGTTAGGGCGTTACCCCAAAGTGGGCGGCGTCATGATTAATGAGAAAAAGATGTATGACGATACAATGGATGTCTTTAAGGAGCTTGGTATTGACGTGGATCCCAGGCGGGTTATGAGTACGATGCCAGTGTCTCAAAGACAGATGGTAGAAATTGCAAAAGCAGTTTCCTTTAAATCGAAAATAATTGTGTTTGATGAGCCAACCTCTTCCCTGACGGAAGAAGAGGTGGAACATTTATTCAAGATTATAAATATGCTGCGTGACCGCGGATGCGGGATTATCTATATTTCCCATAAGATGGCGGAGATTCTGCGGATTTCCGACGACGTTACGGTCATGCGCGACGGTCAGTACGTAGCGACGAAGCCGGCAAAAGAGTTGACAATGGATGAGATTATCCGCCTGATGGTTGGACGTGAGCTGAGCAATCAGTTCCCGCCGAAAACCAACAAGCCGGGTGAAGTGGTTTTGGAAGTACAGGGTCTTACAGCCCAGTATTCCCTGTTAAAGGATGTTTCCTTTCAGGTGCGCAGCGGTGAGATTGTCGGTCTTGCGGGATTGGACGGCAGCGGCCGTACCGAAACGTTAGAGAATATTTTCGGGGTTGCTACCAGGCATGCAGGCGTCATCAAGCTGCATGGCAAAGAAGTTAAAAACCGCAATGCAAGGGAGTCTATCAGAAACGGATTTGCCCTTCTGACAGAGGAACGGCGTGCAACCGGTATTTTCGGTATCCTGCATATCCGTGATAATACGGTGATTTCCAGCTTGAAGAAGCATTTGAAATACAAATTTATTTTGAGTGAGAAGACCATGCGGGAGGATACGCAGTGGTCGATTGACGCCATGCATACAAAGACGCCGACCCAGGAGACGAAGATCCGTTCGCTGTCCGGCGGGAATCAGCAGAAGGTTATTCTGGGAAGATGGCTTTTAACCGAGCCGGAGGTACTGCTCCTTGACGAGCCGACCCGAGGAATTGATGTCGGTGCGAAGTATGAGATTTACCAGTTGATTTTGGATTTGGCAAACAAGGGCAAGGTCGTTATCGTGGTATCCTCCGAGATGCCGGAGCTGCTCGGTATCTGTGACCGTATCCTTGTTATGTCAGGCGGACGCCTGGCCGGTGAAGTAGACGCTCAGAACACGACGCAGGAAGAGATTATGACCTATGCTGCGAAATATGTATAAAAGGAGGCTGTAAGAATGAAGTTTGTTGACAATATCAAGAGTCGCCGTGCAGCTTATCAGGAGCTGGACGCAAAAGATAAGAAAACATATTGGAAAGAAGCATTACTGAACAATGCGCTGTATATTCTGCTGATTATTGCAGTTATTTACACGTCCATACAGAACCCTAGGTTCTTTACCGTAGGTTCTTTGATGAATATTGTTTCACTGTGGGCGGCGAATATCCCGATTGCCGTCGGGATTGCCGGATGTATTGTACTGACGGGTACCGACCTTTCCGCAGGACGTGTCGTTGGTTTGACGGCATGTATTTCCGCTTCCCTGCTGCAGTCTTTGGATTATGCCACCAGGATGTATCCGAATCTGCCGGTATTTCCGATTCCGGTCGTTATCCTGATTATCCTGCTTGTCGGTGCAGTGGTAGGTCTGGTGAACGGTTTCTTCGTTGCCAAGTTCAGTCTGCATCCGTTTATTGTTACGCTGGCTACCCAGCTTATCGTAAACGGTATTCTGTTGATGTATATCACGATCAACGGCAACAACGGACAGCCGCTTTCCGGTCTGGACGATTCTTTTAAGAAATTTGTAACCGGAAGCTTTATCGGCATTTCCGGCGTACCGATTCCGAACTATGTATGGTATGCGATTATCATCGTAATCCTGATGTGGTTCATCTGGAATAAGACGACATTCGGTAAAAACATGTTCGCAGTCGGATCCAATCCGGAAGCTGCAAACGTATCCGGTGTAAACGTTATGGCAACGACGATTCTGGTACATACGCTGGCAGGCGCTATGTACGGTCTTACCGGATTCATTGAGTCGGCACGTATCGGCTCGAATACGGCGACTACCGGTATGAACTATGAATGCGATGCCATTGCAGCCTGCGTTATCGGCGGTGTATCTTTTGTAGGTGGTACCGGTAAGATCAGTGGCGTTGTAATCGGTGTGTTCCTGTTACGTATTATTTTCGTAGCACTGCAGTTTTTGTCAATCAACCAGAACTGGCAGTATGTCATCAAAGGTATTATCATTCTTGTTGCATGCTCCATTGATATGAGGAAATATCTGGTTCGCAAATAAGAAAAGAAATGCATTTGGGATACCATGGATTCCATTTGGAATCCATGGTTATTCCATTTATAGAAGAGGTTTTTTATGAATGACAGAATGAGGTCAAGGGGCCGTAGCGCAGTATACACTATGGCCGGATTCTATTTTATCTATACGGCGTATCAGCTTTTTAAAGACAGGGCAGGCAATACCGGAAGCGACTATGTACTGTTCCTTGTGATTGCCGCCGCGTTTTTGCTGCTGGGCATCGGCTTTATCGGGTTTGGAATGTATAATATGAACAAGATCCGAAAAGAAGACCGCAAAGCGCTGGAACAGAAGGATACACAGGAAAATACAAGATAGAAAGGGTCAGTACATTGAAGATATCAGATCTGCTGCGGAAAGAAGAAATCGGCCTGTCCTGTGAATTGTTTCCGCCCAAATCCGGCAGCCAGTTGGAAAATGTCAGAGAAGTGGTAAAAGAAACGGCCGGGTTAAAGCCGTCTTATATGAGCATTACCTATGGAGCAGCCGGAGGGACAAGTGAATACACGGTAGAGATTGCAGATGAGATCCAAAACAGGAACCATGTTCCTGCGCTTGCGCATCTGACCTGCGTTTCTTCTACCCGGCAAAAAGTCCATTCCGTCATTGCACGGCTCAGGCAGGCAAATATCGAAAATATTTTGGCGCTTCGCGGAGATATCCCTTCCGATGCCGATTTTCCCCTGCCCGGCCGGTACCGCTATGCTAGGGAGCTGATAGAAGATATCAAAAGCTTCGGAGATTTCTGCATCGGGGGCGCCTGTTACCCGGAGTGGCACCCGCAGGCGGGTTCGGTTCAGGAGGATTTGGAGCATTTAAAAGAGAAGGTAGAAGCAGGCTGTGATTTTCTGACGACACAGATGTTTTTTGACAACAGCATATACTACAATTTTATGTACAGACTGCTTCGGAAAAATATTACGGTTCCGGTAATCCCGGGCATAATGCCGGTTACGAACGGTGCGCAGGTGAAACGGATTCTTTCGCTTTCCGGCACGATGCTTCCGATGCGTTTTCGGGCAATGGTAGAGCGGTTTGCGGACGAACCTGCCGCCATGCGTCAGGCGGGAATTGCCTATGCTACAGAGCAGATCATTGATCTGATTGCAAACGGCGTGAATCATGTACATATATATACAATGAATAAGCCGGATGTAGCGGGGGCTATTTTTGCAAATCTTTCGGAGATATACAAACGCAGGTAACTGCGGAATGTATTTATAATGAAATATTGTAATAGGGAGGTAAATTTTATGAAGAACAAATGTATCAGAAAATGGGTTTCGGTTTTTTTGGCTTCTGCCATGGCGGTGACCGGTCTTCCGGTTCCGTTTGCACCCGTGGCCCTAAAAGCGGCGGAGAATACCACGGTAGTTTCGGACACGGGGGATCGGACCGTCAATTTTAATCCGGAATGGAAATTCATACTTGATTCGGAAGGAAATATGAAAGCAGACGGCGTAGATTACGACGACTCGGCATGGGAAGATGTCAGTGTGCCGCATGACTTTAGTATTACGCAGGAACAGTCCAATGATTACGAGGCGGAATCCGGATTTTTCCCGGGCGGAACGGGCTGGTACCGCAAGACGGCGGTATTCCCGTCAAGCTATGCCGGCAAGACGATTGTGCTGAATTTTGACAGCATATACAACAATGCCTATGTGTACATCAACGGGGAAAAGGTCGGGGAACACCATTACGGCTATACGGATTTTTCCTTTGACATTACGGATCTGGTTTCATGCGACGGCAAAACGGAGAACGTGATTGCGGTAAAAGCGGTGAATGAATTTCCGTCCAGCCGCTGGTATTCCGGTTCCGGTATTTACCGCGACGTGACGCTGGTAGTGACCGATCCGGTGCATGTCGCTAAAAACGGCACTTATGTAACCACACCGGATCTGGAGGAACAAAAGGACGGAGCGGTAGACGTACAGATAGAAACAACCGTGCAAAATGACAAGGGTTCGGATACCGCGGCCAGTGTGCGCACCACGATTGAAGATGCGGACGGGCGCGTCGTATCGGACGCGGTGGGCCAGGATAACGTATCCGTGCCGGCAGGGGGAACCGCATCGGTCAGTCAGACCCTTACGGTTACGCGTCCGGAGCTTTGGGACTGCGAAAATCCGAATCTGTATTATGTAAAGACGGAAATCCTTTCCGGCGGGAAGGTAGTGGATACGTATGAGACGGAATTCGGGTTCCGCTACATCGGTTACGACGGAGCAACCGGTTTTCAGCTAAACGGGCAGAACGTAAAGCTGAAGGGCGTTTGTATGCATCATGACCAGGGAGCGCTTGGCGCTGCGTCTTACCGCGACGCCGTTTACCGCCAGGTAAAGATTTTAAAGGAAATGGGCTGCAACTCCATCCGTTCGAGCCACAATGCGCCGGGCCGTGTACTGCTTGACGTCTGCAACGAGCTGGGAATGCTGCTGATGGACGAGGCCTTTGACGGCTGGGCGTATGCGAAGAACGGCAATACCTGCGATTTTTCCAAGTATTTTAATCAGACGCTCGGGGAAGAGAACCGGTTACTGGGCGGTTCGGCGGATGAGAAATGGTATCAGTTTACGTTGGAATCTTTGATCGAACGCGACAAAAACGATCCCTGCGTTATTATGTGGTCAATCGGAAACGAGATCAACTTTGGCGTGCCGAGTACGACTGCAGAGCCATGGATAAGTGAGTACAGGGGATATGCAGCCGATATGATCAGCCGGATCAAAGCGATTGACCCGACGAAACCGATTACCCACGGAGATAATGTGGCGAACTTATCTTCTACGGGAGATTTGCGGACACAGATCAGCGGAATGCTTGCAGAAGCGGGAGGCGTGGTAGGATTAAATTATTCGCCGGGGAATTACGCGAATAACCACAGACTGCATCCGACCTGGCCGCTGGTGGGTTCGGAAACGGCTTCTGCGATTAACAGCCGCGGGATTTATTCTTCTACCGCAAAGATTACCGATTCGGCAAACGGCAGGTTTTTATATCCTGCATATGACACAACGAATGTAACCTGGGGACAGCGGGCAAGAGCCGCCTGGCTTCCAGTTATTTCCAATGACTTTGTAGCCGGGACATACATCTGGACGGGCTTTGATTATATCGGTGAGCCGACGGATTGGAACGGTATAGGGCCGGGGAGCGTAAGCAAGCATGAAAAGCCGATTCCGAATTCTTCGTTCTTCGGTATTATAGATACGGCCGGTTTCCCGAAGGATTCGTTCTATTTCTATACCAGCCAGTGGAAGGAAGACGAGACGACGCTGCATCTGGTGCCGGGCTGCTGGAACAGGGAATCTCTGGCGGTGAACGGGAGCGGTTTTGTGCCGGTGCATATTTATTCCAATGCGGCAAAAGTAGAACTTTTATTAAATGACGAAGTAATCGGTACGGCAGAACGGCAGTCATTTACGACGGAAGCCGGCTATGAGTATGGTATGTTCCGCACCAACTCGGAAGATACTTCCGTTTGTACCGGGGCGAATTCTGCCAGCAATACGGATTCCAATAATATGGCGGCGCAGTTTAACGTAAAATACGAGGAAGGAACCCTGTCCGTAAGGGCTTATGACGAGAATGACTGGGAGATTACCGATACGATCGGTACGAATTATGTAACAACCAATGTTGATGAAGGATCGGAATTAAAAGTAACTCCGGAACGGACCGAGATTACGGCAGACGGCCAGAGCCTTGCTTATATTTCCGTAGAGGTTCTGGATGCAAACGGCGAATTTGCCAGCCAGGCGGACGATAATATTCGTTTCACCCTGTCAGGTTACGGGGAAATCGTCGGCGTAGATAACGGCAACCAGTCCACCGTCGACAAATTCCAGAACAAGACCGTTTTACAGGATGCAAACAACGCCAATATTGACGCGTTCAGCGGCAAAGCGCTTGTCATTGTACGCAGTACGCGGGATGCCGGCGGGTTTAGCCTGGAAGTAGAAGCGGACGGAATGGAAACACAGACGGTTTCCGTGGAGACGGTCGGAGAAGGAGCCGGCGGCACTTACTTAAAGAAGATCGGAAGAGCGTCGTGTAGGGAAAGAGTGTGGTACCTTGTGT
>CAMSEJ010000136.1 GCA_947057405.1 uncultured Roseburia sp. | reverse complement strand
CGGAGGCGGAGCAGGCGCTGTTGGCGGAAGCGGCGGTATTTACGCAGAAATTTGAGACCGCCATGGACGACGATTTCAACACGGCAGACGCGGTTTCCGCAGTATTCGAACTGGTGAAATTTATCAATACCAGCGCTTCGGCGGAGCATACCGCACGTTATGTGGAAGCGCTGTATGCGCAGCTCAATACGCTTTGCGGCATCCTCGGCATCCTTTTAGAACAGGACGAAGAAATATTAGACGAAGAAATTGAGGATTTGATTGCAAAACGCCAGGAGGCCAGAAAAGAGAAAAATTTTGCCCGTGCAGACGAAATCCGCGATATTCTGTTAGAAAAAGGAATCCAGCTAAAGGATACCAGGGAAGGCGTCCAATGGAAACGGGTATAAACGCTTTTATCCGGCGGCAGTTTGACGTAAAGGATACGGACATCCGCACATATTCTCCGCTTGCGCTTGCCTACATCGGGGACGGAATTTTTGATCTGGTGATCCGCTCCGTTGTGGTTGGGCGCGGCAACACCGGGGCAAACGAGCTGCACCGCAGGACAAGCCGTATTGTCCGGGCGCAGACGCAGGCAAGGCTCATTGAGAGCGTGCTTCCACAGCTGACGGACGAGGAAAAAGACGTCTACCGGCGCGGGCGCAACGCCCATTCCGCGACGATGGCGAAAAATGCCAGCATGTCCGATTACCGGAAGGCAACCGGGTTGGAAGCGCTTTTGGGCTACCTCTACCTGACCGATCAGTTGGAGCGGATATTGGCGCTGGTTAAAGAAGGTCTGGTTTTGATCAACGAAAGGATATAATATGGAAAACGAAACATTAAAAATAGAGGGCAAAAACGCGGTGTTAGAAGCATTCCGTTCCGGAAAAACCGTTGACAGGCTGTATGTCTTAGAGGGCTTAAAGGATGGACCCATGCAGACGATTTTACGCGAAGCCAAAAAAAAGGATACGGTTGTCAGTTTTGTATCAAAAGAACGCTTAGGGCAGCTTTCGGAAACCGGAAAGCACCAGGGCGTTATCGCATCCTGCGCGGCGTACGAATATGCAACGGTGGAGGATTTGTTAAACCGGGCAAAAGAAAAAGGCGAACCGCCGTTTTTTCTATTGCTTGGCAATATTGAGGATCCGCACAATTTAGGCGCGATTATCCGGACGGCGAATCTGGCGGGGGCGCACGGCGTTATTATTCCGAAACGCCGGGCGGTAGGGCTGACCGCCGCTGCCGCGAAAGCAAGCGCGGGGGCGATTCATTATACGCCGGTGGCAAAGGTGACGAACCTGACGAATACCATGAAAGAACTGAAAAAAGAAGGAATGTGGTTTGTCTGCGGCGATTTGGGCGGCAAATCCATGTATGATCAGGATCTGACCGGGCCGGTCGGGCTTGTGATAGGCAGCGAGGGTGACGGCGTTTCCAGGCTGGTTGCAGAACACTGCGACTTTACCGCTTCCATACCGACCAGAGGAGATATTGATTCATTAAACGCTTCGGTAGCCGCCGGAGTATTGGCATTTGAAATTTTACGCCAGAGGGGTGCGAAAAAATAAATGGCAGATTACACATGCTGTTCGGATGAAGAGCTGATTGAACGGTTAAAAGAAAATGAAGCCGGGATTATGGATTACATATTGAGCAAGTACAAGCCGTTTGTGCGCAGGCGCGCAAATGCGCTGTATTTAATCGGTGGGGATACGGACGATTTGATTCAGGAGGGCATGATTGGGTTGTTTAAGGCAATCCAAGAATACCGGCGGGAGAGGGACGCCTCGTTTTCCCATTTCGCCAGGCTGTGTATTGAACGGCAGATGTATACGGCAGTCGAAGCGTCCCGGCGTAAAAAGCATGCGCCGCTGAATACGTATATTTCGTTTGACGCTTCAGACGATCACGGGGTTGCGTTAGCGGACGTGCTTTCCGGCAGTGCGGACGAAAACCCGGAGTGCCTGCTGATCGGAAAAGAAGAGATTGCACAGCGGTTTCGTTCGCTGGAGCAGAGTTTAAGCAAAATGGAAAAGCAGGTATTTGACTATATGTTAGAAGGCCTTTCTTACCGCCGGATTGCGGAAAAAATGGGAAAATCTCCCAAAGCGATCGACAATGCGATCCAGCGGATGCGCGTGAAAGCGGAAGGGATGGGAAAAGGAACAGATGCGCTTTGAGCAATCGGCGGCATCTGTTTTTTATGTCCGCTTCCGTTTCCGATACTCCTTGGGCGACATTCCCGTTCCCGCTTTAAATACTTTGGAAAAATAAGAAAAATTTGCATATGCCAGTAAATCGGCAATCCGGCTCACCGGCTCGTCCGTTTCCGCAAGCATCTGCTTTGCCCGTTCCAGCTTTAGTTCGCCCGCGTATTCGCTGAAGGTCTTGCCCGTCACACGCTTAAACAGCCGTGTCATATAATCCGGGCTTAAAAAAACCCTGCGTGCAAGCTCTTCCCGGCTTACCGTTACATCCTGCCGCAGCATTCCTAAAATCTGTTCCACAATCTGTTCCGGGTTATCCGCCGCAGGCGTATCCGAAACGGGCGCCGGCTGCGTCTGCGGCTGATCCGGCGCCGGCACATCCCGGTATTTGCGCTTCTTAATTGTCGCAACGGCATTCTGTACCGTGCGGCACAGCTCCTCTTTGTCAAAGGGCTTGAGCAGATAAGCAAACGCCCGGTAAGAAATCGCTTCTTTTGCATATCCGAAATCAGAATGGCAGGTCAGAAACAAAATCAGTGTTTTCGGACAACATTCGTGCAGCCAGCGTGCAAGCTCCATTCCGGTTCCGTTGGGCATTTCAATATCGCAGATTACAATCTGGATATTTTCGTTCTGGCAGATTTCCCGGGCGGCCGAGATATTATTACAGGAAAATACCTGCCCGATACCGAGCGAAGACCACGGGATCGTATTTAAAAGCGCTTCCAATGCGTAAATTTCATCGTCTACAAGCAGTAAATTCATCGTTCTGCCTCCATTCTCAAATTCCCAAATCTTCTGTGCGGGGAATTCTCATCGTGATGTATGCGCCTCCTTCGGGACGGTTTGTACAGCGAAGCCACGGGCCGCTGCCGTAAAGGTAGAACAGCCGCTGCCGGACATTGGAAATGCCGATGTGCTGCCCGTCTGCGCTGCTGTTTAAGCTGGTGGCGGGCGGTATGCTGCGGTATGCGTCCTGTTCTCCGACCGGGTCGTTTAGCTGTTGTAAGGCTTCGTCCGAAAATCCTTTGCCGTTGTCTTCAATACAGAGGTATAAAAACTCTTCCCCGTCTTTTGCGGACGTATATGCCCGGATGCGCAGCGTTTTCTGCTGGGTGTCGCTGTATGCGTGTTTAAAAATATTTTCTACAAACGTATGCAGTGAAAGCACCGGGATCTGCCAGGCGTTTGCATTTTCCTCGATCAGGTACTCTGTGATCAGCCCGTTCTGGAAGCGGATCTGCTGGATATGCAGGAAATTTCTGATATGCACCAGCTCTTCTTCCAGTGTCACCATGCTGTCCGCGCTTTTGAACAGGTAGCGGAAATGCCGCATCAGCGCGGAAGAAAAATACGCAACCAGCTCCGAGCGGCCGCTTAACCCCAGGCTGTACAGAAGGTTTAGGCAGTTTAAAAAAAAGTGCGGCTTAATCTGCAGCGTGAGGTACTGTAAGCTGGCATAAGCCTGGTTGAGCTTTTTCTCGTAAATCTGGATTTTCAGGTCATTGATCCGGCTGATCATAAAATTAAAGGTTTTCGTCAGGCGGGCAAATTCATCGTTGGTGTCCGGTACCTTCAGCCGGGAGGTAAAGTCGCCCTCCTGGATGGCTTCCATTGCCGTAATCATGGAAAGGACGGGCACCAGCATTTCTTTGTATACGCTGTACAGGTGCGCGCAGAAAAACAGGACGGTAAACGCAATCAGCGCAAATGCCATAAACTGAAACTGCGGGAAGGCGCCTAAAATATTGGATTTTGGGATATACAGCAGAATCCGGTAGCCATTGTCCGGGGAATCCACCGGGATGGTGACATACCGCCGGCTGCCGGACAGGGCATTTGTATCGGTATTCGCTCCCGAAAACAGCGGGGCTTCATGCCCGTTCTGATCCGATACGAGCATCGTTCCGCCGGTATCCGCTTCCAGCCCGTTTAACCCGTGGAAGATATAGCTGCAGATTCCGAACGCTCCCACATAAATATTGTGATATTCCATTGTTTCCATCAGGTAATTCTGCCCGCCGACCGTACAAAACGTCCATCCGGTAAAGCTGGGGGTCTGCGACGCTTCTTTTTTGGGAACGCACTGTCGGCGGATATAATCCCGCATGTCCCGCCGCTCCCAGAACGAATCGTAGCTGGCGCTGTTTAAAATCAGGATATCCTGTTCCGGAAAATAAAAGAACAGGCTGCTGTAGCCGTTAAAGGTGTCCAGATAACTGGAAAAGTAGCTCTGGATCAGAACCTGCGTGTCGAGCGTTTCCTGCGGGGAAGAAATACGGCGGTAGAGGTTCTCATTTAACAGGAACGTGTACAGGTAGTTGGAAGTGTGGTATAAATCGTTGTCTACGGTTGCCAGATGAAGTGCAATGGTGTTATGATTGTTCCGGATACTTTGCTGCATCAGCAGGCGGCTGGCGTACTGGCTGCCTGCAAAGATAAAAATCAGCAGCGGTACATATGTGACAAGATAGATAGTAAACAGCCGTTTTTTTGCGGAACCCTTCTCAAATCCCAAAGAAGGAGCAGTTTTGAATATAGTTTTGTCCATATGGTTCTCTCCTTTGCGGGTATTATACAACGAAAACAGAAATATGGATAGGGTTTTTGCGCGTTTTGGCAGAATGGGGGAAGAAAAGATGGAACACAGAGGAAAACGGGCGGCGTTCGTCCTGGCGGTTATCCTGGTGTGCGCAGCGGCGGGGTGCCGGAATGTGCCGCGCGGCGAGGCGTTTGAGGACGTGCCGGTCATATACATCGGGATTGCGGGCAGCTCCGGGGCGCGGCAGAATCTGGAGCCGGTCAACCGGGAATTAAAAAAGATATCGGGAAAAAAGGCGGGCGTCTGCATTCAGCTGGTGGCGACCGGGCTGGAATCCGGGGACAACGGGTATAAGAACCGGCAGCTTGGCGTGGATATTTTCGGCATGTATTACAGGACATATTGCTCCTGCCTGCAGAAGAATCTGCTGCTTAATATGGAGGATTATTTAGACGGCGCCCCGGCGCTTACCCAGGTGCTTAAGGAAAAGGCGGATCCGCAGAAATTCTGGAAGGAAGGCGTCTACGGCATCCCAAAGCCCATCAGCGATCTGCACACCAACGGGGCGCTGTTAAACCGGGAATACGTGGAGCGCTACGGGTTTGACGTATCCCGGATCAAAACGCCTGAGGATCTGGAGCCGTTGTTTGATGTTATTTTGGAGCGGGAGCCGAAGCTGGTGCCGTGGGCGCTGGAAAAAAAGGGAAATATGGTTCTGGAACGAAGGCCGGATGCGGATATTTTAGACGGTTGTCTTTCCGGTATATTATATGAAGACAATGAACCTGTCGTCTGCAATGTGTTTGAAACCGAGGGATACGAGGAGGAGGTATACCGGGCAAAGCGGTGGCAGGAGAGGGGGTATCTGGCGAAGGATGTGCTCACCTGTATTGAATCGGGCAAAAACCAGGTGGTTGCCGGGGACGCGTTTGCGACAGAGTGCGTGATTAAATCGGACGAAACGCAGTACGACGAAAGCATGTACGGGGATCGGGTCATCGTCGTACCGTTTGACAAGCCGCCGGTTCTGGATACCGAAGACGATTGGGTCTATGTCTGGGGAATCTCCGCCGGCACTAAGTATCCCAAAGAAGCGGTGGAGGCGTTAAATCTGCTCTATTCCTATCCGGACGTGCTGAACCTGGTGCTGTACGGGGTGGAAGGGAAGGATTATGAGGTGAAAGAGAACGGGAGCTTTGGTTTTATTGAGGGAGAAACAAGGGAAACGGTGGAGTATTTTAATAATTCCAAGTGGAAATACAACACGTTACAGGCCGGTATCTGGGACGGGATGTCGCAGGATCTGGAGGAGGATTTCCGGCAGTTTGAAGCTTCCGCCATCCGTTCGGTGGCATACGGCTTCTGGCTGGACGAAGGGCAGATTACCGTGGACATGGAAAAAATCCGGCAGGTGATCCGGACCTATACGCCGCGGCTTAAGGTGGGATTGTGCGATACGGAAGAATATCTGAGGGAATTTCACCAAAAGCTGCGGGAGGCCGGTGCGGAGCAGCTGGTCTATGAAGTGCAGCAGCAGTTAGACGAATGGATCATGACGGAAAAAGAACAATAAAAAACGGAAAAACAGCAGTTTTCCTGCCGGCTCTTCATTTATAATAAAATACATAATTTTTGTGTTTTTTAATAATTGAAAGAAGAAGGAGGAAAAGGTATGAAGAACAAAATGGTCAGATCGGCGTTGTCTTTGACTTTAGCCGCATCGCTGGTTGCAACAGGCACAGTTCCGTCCATGGCAGCGTCATCGGATCCGAACTCGAGCGCGGCAAGGGAAGCGGAAAATGCAAGGATATCCCAGCGGGCGGCTACGGAGGGGATGGTCCTTTTGGATAACCGCGGAGCGCTTCCGATTTCAAAGACCGGAAGGGTAGCTCTTTACGGCACGGGCGTTTATGCCACGGTAAAGGGCGGCACGGGCTCCGGCGACGTGTACTTAAAAGAGGGGGCCAACATCGACGTGCAGCAGGGCTTTGAGGATGCGGGCTACAATGTAATCAACAAAGCGTTCCTTGCGGAGCAGGAAGCAAAGTCGAAAGAAAGCGGCGGCAGCGGCGGCGGTATGTTCGGCGGTACAAGCACCTACAATGAAGAGGTTTACGACGAAGCCGTGATTGACGAAGCGGCGGCAGAAGCGCAGACCGCCATTTATGTGCTGGCGCGTAATTCCGGGGAAGGCGCAGACCGCAAGGCGGCAAAGGGCGATTACTACCTGACCGACAACGAAGCGGCAAACCTTGCTCTGCTCGGCCAGAAATTTGAAGACTTGATTGTCGTATTAAACGCGGGCGGCATCATTGATACGAATTTCTACAACGGAAAGGGCAATTA
>CAMSEJ010000135.1 GCA_947057405.1 uncultured Roseburia sp. | reverse complement strand
TGCCACGGCAATATCTGCCGCAGCACCATGTGTGAAAGCGTTATGACGCATCTGGTAAACCAGCAAAACCTATCCGCCCAAATTTCCATTTCATCCGCCGCCACCAGCCGCGATGAAATCGGCAACCCGCCCCACTACGGCACAGTAAACAAATTAAAGCAGGCAGGCGTGCCTGTTGTGCCTCATCGTGCAGTTCAGATGACAAAGGCAGACTACGCCGAATATGACTATCTTATCGGCATGGATTCGGCCAATGTCCGCAATATGACAAGAATTGCCGGCGGAGATAAAGACCGGAAAATTTATAAGCTTTTATCCTTTGCAGGTTTGGACCGGGATATTGCAGATCCCTGGTATACCGGTAATTTTGATGAAACTTACGCCGATGTTTTAAAAGGCTGCACGGCGTTTTTAAAGCGCCTGCAGAACAGCCTTTCATAGCCTCCATCCACACTCTTTTGCTGCAAACAGCATCACAGAAAAAGGAATGGAGTGCCGGGAAACAGGCAGTTTTGATACAAAAAAGGGAGCGGCTTAAAATAAGCCGCCCCCGTTCTGAACTGTCTGTGTTTTCTGCGCCGGATTCAGCCGGCCGCGTTTTTTACGGAGAAAAAATAGAAATAGTTCCGCTTCCGTTCAAAGGCATCTGATAAATCACGTCCTCGTTCCCCACCTCACTAAAATAAAGGTATTGTGAAGCGATGTTGAGATTCGTAAAGTTTCCTTCCCGAATCACACGATAATCGCTTCCGTCTGTCTTGATGCTGCAGAGTGCGGCATCCTCCTGCAGGTTGTTCCGCTGGAAATAAACCGTGTCCCCGTACACATTGTAATATTCGATGCGGTCACTGACCAGCTCCGTCGGGGCCTGGGAACGCGCCAGCTTAACCAAGGAGTAATTCCGCTCGCAGTCGAGGTAATAGATGTTTTCGTTGTCTGCGGCAGGCATCCAGAAATTTCCCAGGACGATGGCCTGTGAAATCGCGGTTGTCGTGTCATACTGGTAAATATTGTGATCGCTTTCTATGCCGTTGTAATACAGGTACTGCCCGTTTGCGGAACAGGTGAAATAGGGATTCGTGTCCACCTGCTCCTGCTCGGTTCCGTCTATTTTTACCCGGTACAGGTTGGAAGCGGTTTCCGTGCTGTAACGGATATAATAAATGTAATTCCCGATCAGAGAGGCATAGATGCACGGCTCCGTGTCCAGCACCATTACTTTTCCGGTCCTTAAATCATAACGGCACAGGCTGTTGGTATTTACATGCAGGAAAGAGAACTTGGTATCCGCGCCGACGTTGTTGCGGACATAATATACATAGTGCTCATCCGCATTGATAAACGACGCGATGTCGTCATACAGCTTTTTGACATCTCCGCCTCCGGTGTTCATAGAATACAGGTAATGGTTATCGTTCGGATTACTGAAATAAATGGTGCCGTTGTATTCGCAGAACAGTCCGTTGTTATAAAGGTTGCCTGCCGTATTGCCGTTGACATAGGAATCATTCCAGCGCGTGCGGTTGGCATAGTTGTAATATACCACGCCGCCGCCAATCGCGGCAACGATAATCAGAGGGATTAGGATACGTAGTACTTTTTTCATGGATGAGTGCCTCCTGTTTTGTCATTTTCTGATAGGTTCATTATAACTTTTTCAATGTAAAGTTGCAACTGTAACCTATTTGACTTTGACCCCTTTCTTTGCCGCTTTCATCGGGCTGTATTTTTTGCCGGAAACCGTTACGATTTTATAATAATAGGTCTTTCCTTTTTTCAGATTTTTCCTGTCCTGGTATACGGTCTTTTTCTTCACGGATGCAATTTTTTTAAATGCCCCGTTTTTGCCCTGCGCGCGGTAAATCTGGTAAGACGACGCGCCGTTTACTTTTTTCCAGGTGATTTTAACCGCTTTTTTTCCTTTTACCTGCGCTGCCGTTACGCCGGATGCCATGCCCGGCAGCTTAATGGATTTGGCAGTGCCTGCGGCGCTGTCGGTAAAGTTTTGGCTGCCGCCGGACAGTGCAATGACAAAATACTGCAGGGTTCCTTTTACCGGCTTTTCGTCATAAGCCGTTGTTCCGGAAACCGCAGCGCCTACCTTTGTTACTTTGCTGCCCACTTTCCGGTAAAGCTGGTAGGAAGCCGCGTGCTCGGATGCGTTCCAGGTGACCTTTACCTTCGTGGCCTGGCTTTTTACCGAAGTGACGGCAGGAGCCGTAAGCGGGATCGGCTGTATAACCGGATTGGGATCCGGCTGGGCAGGCTTTTTCTTCAGCCCGATGATGGCGGCTTCCAGACTTCTTGCAAGCGTAAGCCGTTCGGTCTGGGAAGCGGCGCCGGCATTTTTTAACGCCTGGTAGGCCGTTTCAAATTTTGCCCAGCTTTCGGGCTCATAGCTGTCCTTTGCTGCCAGAAGAGGGGCTGCTTTTGCCAGGGCGGCGTCCGTAATTTCTGCCGCATAGGCGGCGCGGGCGTCTTTTAAAGCCGAAACGGCTGCGTCTGTTTCCGCCTGCCCTGCCATTATGTCATTTAAAACTGCGTTTGTATATACTGCCGTTTCCTGTAAGCGGCTGCCTGCGCCCGTGGTATTCCAGCCGATGCGTTCTTTGTTCAGGAAGGATTCGGCATCTTTGCAGGCGTATTGAAGCGCGTCTTTTTCTACGGTTTCGTAAACCTTCATTTCATAGATGCAGTAATCGTTTGCCCCGGCTTTGCGTTTTACCCCCTGCATTTTGACGTAACGTGCTTCTACAGGTGAAAAGGCGTCTTCGGTCCGGTTTGACGTATTGTCCGTTACGGATGCGACAGAGTTCCATTCCGTGCCGTCTGCAGATACTTCTATATTGTAGGAATCCGCGTAGCGGTTCGATTCCCAGTCAATGACTACCTTTGAAACGGTACGCGTCTGTCCCAGATCCACCATCAGAAAATCCGAATTGCTGTCGGAGGAATTCCAGCGGGATTCGTTGGAAACCGATGCGCCTTCCGCTCCCGTTACATGTCCGTCCCCGTCGGTTGCTTTCCAGGCCGGATACAGCCGCATGGTGTCTCCCAGATGGGAAGGATTCCGGTTGTCGGCATATGCGCCGCGGTTTCTTGCCACATCCACTTCATGGGCGCCTGCTGTGCCTTCGGCTGTCAGCTCTTCCACGGAAAGCGCTTTGTTGTAGGCGCGGATATTTCCGAGGTACCCGTGGAATTCTTTTCCGATTTCGTTTAACGGGAATACAAATGTGGTGCGGAAATTGTTGTCCTGATCGGCCCAGGTGCTGGCGTCGATTCTGCCCCCGTGATCCGGGTCGCTTGCCGCCGCGTACAGGATTTTTCGGAACTGCCCGTCCACATACAGCTTGGTTGCCTGGTAGGTGCCGACAATTGTAATGCGGTGTTTCTCGCCTGCTTCGGCGGTATATCCGAACGACTGTGTAAAATAGTCGCGGTTTAAACTCAGTTCACCCTCAAATCCTGCGGCCTGCAGTCTGCCGTCATATCCGCAGAACAGGGAGGATTCTTTGGTATTTGCCGCCGGATCCTCCAGATAAATGTCAAAGCTCATGGTATACGGGTAACCCAGGCTCTCAAGCGGTGTTTCGATGAGTGTCTGCCCGTCAAACCGCAGCATGGCGCTGCCGTCTATGGAAGCCGCACTGCCGCCTGTTACCTTGCCATGGTAACCGTTTCCGCTGGCATCGTAAATGGTGCCGCCGTCGGCAGAGAGGTTGGTAAAATCATAATCCAGTACAACGTTTGAGCGGGTGTTAATCCGGTTGGCAATATGCGTGCCGGGGCCTTCCCGCAAACGGTCAAAGGTCTGTTCGTATTCTAAAAAGGTATCCTCTTCTTTTGTGCCGCCCCATGTTTTTTCGCTGAGCATTGCGGCAAGGCGTACATAACGTTCGTTTAAGTCCGCCTCCGTAATCCCTTCCCGATTTTCATCGCCCCAGAGGACCGCTTTGGCGCCGAGAAGCAGCGGCTCGCCCTTTTCGGTACGGATATTGCCGTTAAAGATCACCGGATCCCAGTTGTAGTAAACATAGGCTTCGTTTACCATATCTTTATGGTAGCGTCCCGGCGTCGTATACATGTATGGCTGCGGAATATTGATGACGCGGAAGCCTTCCGCAATCCTGGCTAACGGGGATTCCTCGCCCGTATTCCAGACCTCAATGATAATATCCTTATTTACCGGTGTGGTGCCCGGGAAATTATTCAAAGAGCCCCACATGCGCACTTCCTTGCCGTATTTTTCGCCCAAAAGCTCCTGCATAAAATTCATATAGCGCCGGAATGCGTCGCCCTTGCTGTGATCCCAGTATTCGTCCACGCCGGCATTCACTGTTTTTGCCAGAACCAGCGGATCGCTGCCGCCTAAGTATTCGTCAAATAAAGCCGTCATAAAAATCCGCGCGTTATCGGCGTTCTGGCGTTCCGCTGCGTTGCCGCTCTGTTCGTCAATGGAGAGCAGCTCAAAATAATTCGGGTTATGAATATAAAACGATGCATCGTCTTTTAAGCTGCCGTCCGCGTTAAAATAATCGGATTCTTCAAGGTAGTTGTGATCGGCAAGCGCACGGATAACCTCTTCCTGGTTTTCATAGACGTACTTGGTATACGGCGTGGAATGCCCCGGCGTATCAAGTTCCATCAAAAGCTCAATGCCCCGGTCTGCGGCATCCTGCTGTAAGCTGCGGTACTGCTCTTTGGTGTAGTACAGCTCGCCGCCCGTACCGGTATGCGTACTGTAATAGTAATCATAGCGCCCTTCATAGTCCTTTGCGGTCATAAATTTGGAATCCATCGTTGCAAGCGACGGGAACAGGTCGGACTGCAGGCGGTGGGATGCCTCTACTTCCTTCCATTTTTCATAATCCGCTGAAAATGCCGGTTCAGACCACTGGTTGTCGTTTAAGTGGAGCTGCATTTCATTGATCTTGTACCACTTAAGTATTTTGGAATAGTCCTCCAAAAACCGGAAGCGGGTCGGAATACGCGCCACGTCGAAGGTAAGGCCGCGCACCGCGTACAGCGGATAATCCCGGATAACGCCCTTCGGCACGTTTGCATGCGCCGGATCCTGATAGAGAATCTGCTCCGCCGTAACCGTTCCGTAAAGCGCGCCGGTCCGTGAAGCCGAATAAATCCGGAGCCCGTCCTCTCCTGTTACCATAAAATAACCTTCCGGTCCGGTCCCGTATACGTCGTCTGTCAGAGATTCCAGATAAATATCGTTGGCGCCGGCATCTTTACCCTGACGGACGGCGGGCCGAAATCCGCAGATTTCCTCCAAATCCGCCTGGCATTCTTTAGCGACCGATAAGAGTCCCACATTGGCCGCATCGTTAACGACAATGGCGGAATCCCGGTTCAGTGTAAAGTTCCCTTCGTATCCGTACCATTCCTGGATGGTCGGGAGTACGTCTGGCATCGGATTGGGATTTGCTGCATGTGGAAACAGCTTCGGGTAAGCCTTTGTGTTGTCCGAAACCGTTACCGGGACGCTTTTCTTTGCCGTATCGGAGGCATTCGTTTTGCTGTCGGCTTTTAAAATCAGATTAAAGCTGCGATCTCCAATCCGGTACGGGCAAACCGTGCCGTCGTCTGCGATCAGACGGTCTACTTCACTTCCGTAAACGCTGATCTCATATCCGTCTGCCTGCGGAATGGAAAGCGCGGTATCGCCTTCTTCTACCGCAAGCGAAGAAATCCGGTCTAATGCGTCCTGCGCACTTGATATGCCGGTGTCTTCCCCTTCCTGTGTTCCCATAATTTCAATTTCACGCACGGAAATGGCATTTCCGCCTGCAAAAGAGTTCAGTGTGTTAAAATAAAAGCGGACATATCTTTTTAATTCCGGCACGTCCGTTCCCGCAATTTCATCCACACGGTCTCTGGTATCTGCCGCTTCATTTGTGACGGTATGTAAATCCTGCCAGTCTTCCTGTTCGTCTGCCCTTGTCTGGATGGTATATTCCGTGCTCCAGACCTTTAGGTAAAACGAAATTTTAATGGAATCCACGCGTGTCTTCTGGGCTTTCAGGTCAATGACCAGCCATTGGGGCGCAGCGTCCTGCGTGACTTTCATATTGCCGCCGGACCACCTGCTGTCTGCTGAGGTGCTGTCGCCGTCCACTGCTTTGTCGCCGGTCCACTGGCCGTCCGCTTCAAGCGCCGATACCTCGACCGGTTTGCGCAGGGCGACATTCTGCGCTGCCTTTGCCTGCAAAAGCCCCTCCATTCCCGGGCAAAACAGGCTTTCGCATAAAAGAGCGGCTGCCAGCATGCCTGCCGTGATACAATTTTTTAGTTTCATAAAAGATCCTCCCTTCAATCCAGTTCATTCCTGATAATTCCATTATAGCTTTCACGGAGGAATTTGTATAGCTGTTTCTGACTTTTCTGCAAAGGAAGAATGTGAAGAATAGATTGTGAAATCGGGCAAAATAGGATATAATATGAGAAAAGAGCTGCCGGATGGAGTATTAGAACCGACAGAAAGGAGGAGCTTATGCTAAACAAAGAAAGAATTGACAGCCGCCCCACAATGAGTGAGTGGCCGGTGCGGATTTGGAGTATGGAAGAGCTGCCGCCGCAGTATGCAGCGCATGTGATAAAATGGGCCGGCGGCAGCTTTTTGGATTATGATTTCGTGTATGCACCGAAACGGCGGACAAATGCCGAGTCATTCGATTATTTATTCGGATATGGAAACGGGAAAATCATTTACATGAGGGAACATCCCAATGGTATGCAAAAGTCCCTGGACGGGGCAGAGGCACTGCAGGTAGTGGAGCTGCAAAAACAGCAGGTAATCAAGGCGCTGACGGAACGGGAGCTGCTGAACGCAAAAATCATACTGCATTATCGGTCCGGACAGGGGCAGGAAATTTTGCAGTTTCCCTATATTCCTTCCGTTTATTATCTGTACGATCCCTTTTTAAACTGGATTTTGGGGCTGGAAAAGGAGTTTGTGCCCTCCCTCGCGGAGCGGGAGTATCCCCGTCCCGAAAAGCTGTATCACGAAAGCCTGGCAATGTTTAATTATTCCCTGGCAGCGTATCGGCTGGGCAGGGGATTTTCGGAGTATCAGTATCATGCAAAACAGC
>CAMSEJ010000134.1 GCA_947057405.1 uncultured Roseburia sp. | reverse complement strand
TTCTCCAATCGAAGTCGGATACATTGCAAATGCAGCGGCGCAATCCTCATTTACCCTTCGCTCCAGTTCGCCAAGCCCCCGGATACCGCCCACAAAATCAATCCTCGCATCCGTTTTGGGATCCGAAATACCAAGCACGGGCTCCAGTAACAGCTTCTGCAGCAGAGAAACATCCAACCCTTCCACCGGATCGCTGCTGCGATCCGCGTCTTTGATCGAAAGCCGGTACCACGTCCCGGCAAGATACATGCAGACCTGCCCGTTCTGCTGCGGGTTCTCTGCCTGCGCAAGCTGTTCCATATCAAAAATACGCCGCACCTGTTCCAAAAATTCCTCCGGCGTATGCCCGCCCAGATCTTTTACCACACGGTTATAATCCATAATCAAAAGCTCCTCGTCCGCAAACAGCACCGACAGGAAATAGTTAAACTCCTCGTCCCCCGTGTACCCCGGATGCTGCTCTCTGCGCATCTTCCCGGTTTTCACCGCGGATGCCGCCCGATGATGCCCGTCCGCTATGTAAATCTCCCCAATGCCTGTAAACGTATCCCGGATACGCGCGATATCCTCCGCCCGGTCAATCACAAACACCCGGTGGCGGATCCCGTCGTCCGAAACAAAATCATAAAGCGCCGTATGCTCCTTCGCACGCCCCACAATCTCCCGTATCACGGCGTTTGCCCGGTATGCCAGAAAAATCGGCCCGGTCTGGGCATTGCAGGCGTCCACGTGGCGGATCCGGTCCGCTTCCTTTTCCGCCCTTGTATTTTCATGCTTCTTAATGACGCCGGCTTCGTAATCGTCAATGGAAGCGCACGCCACCAGCCCGGTCTGCACCCGGCCGTCCATCGTCAGCTCGTAAATATAATAACAGGGCGCCTCGTCCCGGATAAAATCCCCGCTGCCGACCATATCCCACAAAATATCATGCGCCTTTTTGTAAACACGGTCGTCGTAGGTATCCACCGAATCGTCAAACTGCGTTTCCGCCCGGTCGATTTTCAAAAAGGAATCCGGATTTTTTTCTGTTTCTGCTTTTGCTTCTCTTCTGTTATAAACGTCATAAGGTAAAGCGGCTATGGCGGCCGCTTTACCTTCTGCTGGACGGATACACAGAAATGGTCTGATGTCTGCCATTTTTGTCTCCTTATTATTCTTTTATTTTACCACACGTACTTTTAATACGCCGTCTAACCCTTTTAACTGCGCCACCACTTCGTCCGTCGCCGGCGTTCCGAGATCGAGCAGCGTATAGGCGTAATCGCCTTTGGATTTGTTGGTCATATCTTCGATATTGATGCCGCCGTTGTCAAACACCGCCGTAAATTTGGCAATGGTGCCGCGGATATTTTTATGCAAAATGGCTACGCGCCCCGCTTTGTCGCAGCCGCCCATATTGCAGTCCGGATAATTGACAGAATGGACAATATTCCCGTTTTCCAGATAATCGCGGATTTCGCGCACCGCCATCATTGCGCAGTTGTCCTCGGATTCTTCCGTGGAAGCGCCTAAGTGCGGCGTTAAAATCACGCCTTTCTTCCCGGCAAGCGCGGGCGTTGCAAAATCGGAAACGTATTTCTTTACTCTGCCGTCTGCAATCGCTTTTAAAATCGCCTCGTCCTCCACAAGCGGATCGCGCGCGAAATTTAAGATGACGACGCCTTCTTTCATTTTGGAAAGCGCGTCTTCGTTGATCATGCCCCTTGTGGCGTCCATTAACGGCACATGGATGGAAATAAAGTCGCATTCCCTGTAAATGGTTTCCACATTGCTGATATGCTTTACGCTGCGGGACAGATTCCAAGCCGCGCTGACCGAAATATACGGATCGTACCCGAATACCTCCATACCAAGGTTAATCGCCGCATTCGCCACCTGCACGCCGATTGCGCCAAGCCCGATCACTCCTAATTTCTTGCCGGCAATCTCACAGCCTGCGTACTGCTTTTTCTGCTTTTCCGCCAGCTTGCCGATGTCCGGCTCCCCTTCATGCTCCCGCACCCATTCGATTCCGCCGACGATATCGCGGGAAGCAAGCAGCATTCCGGCAATGACCATTTCCTTTACGCCGTTGGCGTTTGCGCCCGGCGTATTAAATACAACGACGCCCTGTTCGGCGCATTTGTCAAGCGGGATATTGTTGACTCCCGCGCCCGCCCGCGCCACAGCCTCCAGACCTTCCGGAAGCGAAAGATCATGCATGGAAGCGCTTCGTACAAGCGCTGCCTGCGCGTCTTTTAATTCCTCTGTTTTCTGGTACTGATCCGAAAATAAATTCAGGCCGATTTCCGCAATCGGGTTTAAACAAGCATACTGATACATGTTTTCCATCTCTCCTTTTCCTGTCCGATTCCTGTTGCTATGTAAACTTTTATAATCCGTCTGATACGGCGGCGTCCGCCGTATCCGCACTGCTTTGGACGTCTGCCGGGGAAATCCCCCGGCGCGTTTTTATGCGTTTGCGGCTTCAAATTCGCGCATAAACGCTACAAGCTTCTCTACGCCTTCTTTCGGCATTGCATTGTAGATGGATGCGCGCATACCGCCTACGCTGCGGTGCCCTTTTAGGTTCTCAAGACCGGCTTTTTTGGCTTCGGCTACAAACTTAGCGTCCAGATCGGCGTCGCCCGTTACAAACGGCACGTTCATTAAAGAACGGTCTTCCTTTGCCACGGTGCCTTTGAACATTTTGCTCTGATCCAGAAAATCATACAGAATCTTCGCTTTTTCTTCATTGCGTTCTTTCATTGCCGCAAGGCCGCCCATTTTTTTCAGCCACTTAAATACCTTGCCGCACATATAGATGCCGTAACAGGGCGGCGTATTATACAAAGACTCTGCGTCGGCATGGGTTTTGTATTTTAACATAGTCGGCGTCCCGGGCAGCGTATCTTCGGTAATCAAATCCTCCCGGATAATGACAATCACTACGCCCGCCGGCCCGATATTTTTCTGCACGCCGCCGTAAATCACGCCGTATTTACTGACGTCCACCGGCTCCGACAAAAAGCAGGAGGAAACGTCCGCCACAAGGGTATGCCCCTTGGTATTTGGCAGCGTCTTGAATTTGGTGCCGTAAATCGTATTGTTTTCACATATATATACATAATCCGCATCTTCCGGGATATTCAGATCCGAACAGTCCGGAATATAGGAAAACGTCTGATCCTCGGAGGATGCGGCCGCAACGGCCTCCCCGTAAATCTGCGCCTCCTGAAACGCCTTTTTTGCCCACTGGCCGGTAATAATATAAGCAGCTTTTTTATTTTTCATCAGATTCATCGGAATCATGGCAAACTGCTGCGATGCGCCGCCCTGTAAAAACAACACCTTATAATTGTCCGGAATCGCCATCAAATCGCGCAAATCCGCTTCTGCCTCTTTGATAATGGTATCGTATACCTTGGAACGGTGGCTCATCTCCATAACGGACATGCCGCATCCCTTATAATCCAACATTTCGTCCGCCGCTTCCTGCAATACCTCTTCCGGGAGCACGGCCGGCCCTGCGGAAAAATTGTAAACTCTGCTCATACTCATATCCTCCTGTTTAACTTAACTAAAATTCACTCAAACCTTACTGTAATTGTTTTGAGGGGAACTGTCAATTATTTTTTTAAGAAAACGGATTCTGTACCTTACTTCAAATCTTCTTCCGTAAATGCTTCCCGGATTGCCGCGCCCGGCGCTACCATCGGCCAGACTTTATCGTCGCACCCTACCACACAGTCAATTACTACCGGCCCGTCTGCGTTTAACGCGGTTTCTAAGGCTTCCTCAAATTCCTCTCTTGTCACTGCCCGAAGCCCTTTTGCACCCATAGCTTCCGCCAGCTTCACATAATCCATCCCGTCGTCCAGCACCGTCGCCGAATAGCGTTTGCCGTAGAACAAATCCTGCCACTGCCGCACCATGCCAAGCACATGGTTATTTACAATGATCTCCACAATCGGAAGCTTCTGGCGTACCGCCGTCGCGATTTCATTCATATTCATACGGAAGCATCCGTCCCCCGCAATATTAATGACCTTTTTCCCGGGATTTGCAGCCTGCGCGCCAATCGCGGCGCCAAGCCCGTACCCCATGGTTCCAAGGCCGCCGGACGTCAGCAGCGTGCGCGGGCTTTTAAAACGGTAAAACTGCGCCGCCCACATCTGGTGCTGCCCGACTTCCGTTACAATCAGCGCGTCGCCCTTTGTCTGCCTGTAAACGGTATCTATCAGAAACGGTCCGCTTAACCCGGTTTCTTTTCCTTTTAACGGATACGTTCTGGTAAACTCCGCCAGATGCGCCAGCCACTCCTTATGATCCGACTGCCCGATCCGCTCGTTCAAACGCGTTAAAACTTCTTTTACGTCCCCGATGATACTAGTGTCAACCACGATGTTTTTGTTGATCTCCGCCGGATCGATATCGATCTGCAAAATCTTCGCCTGTTCCGCAAATTTGCTGGCGTTGCCGATGACCCGGTCGGAAAAACGCACGCCGACGGCAATCAAAAGATCGCATTCGCTGACGCCGAAGTTGGACGTTTTTGTGCCGTGCATGCCGAGCATCCCGGTGTATCTTTCGTCCGTACCGTCAAACGCGCCCTTGCCCATTAGGGTATCGCAGACCGGGGCGTCTGTTTTTTCCACAAATTCCTTTAACTCGCGGCTTGCGCCGGAAATCACCGCGCCGCCGCCGACAAATACATAGGGGCGTTTACTGGCCGCTATCATGTTTACCGCTTCGGACAAATCCTCTTCCCGTATGCCCTCTGTGCTGCGTGCGGGATGCTCTGCCTCCTGCGGCGTATATTCGCAGTTCTGCGCCGTGACGTCTTTGGGGATATCCACAAGCACAGGGCCCGGACGGCCTTTCGCCGCGATCGCAAACGCCCGGCGGATGGTCGGCGCCAGCTTTTCAATATCCTTTATAATAAAGTTATGCTTTGTAATCGGTGTTGTGATTCCGGCAATGTCAACCTCCTGGAAGCTGTCTTTTCCAAGCAGCGGGACGCCGACGTTGCAGGTAATCGCCACGAGCGGGACGGAATCCATATAAGCGGTCGCAATCCCGGTGACAAGGTTTGTCGCCCCGGGGCCGCTTGTCGCCATGCATACGCCGACTTTTCCCGTACTCCTGGCGTATCCGTCCGCCGCATGGCTCGCCCCCTGTTCATGGGAGGTTAAAATATGCCTGATTTCATCCTGATGTTTGTACAGCTCGTCATATACGTTTAAAATCGCGCCGCCCGGATATCCGAACACCGTATCCACGCCCTGCTCTTTTAAACATTCGATGATGATCTGTGATCCTGTCAGCTGCATCGCAAACCCTCGCTTTCTCTTTTCTGTGATTGATGAAACGCAAGACTATCTGGTTTCTAAGATCGCACCGCGGTTTCCGGAGGTCACCATGCTTACATAACGTTTCAAATAGCCGCTTACTTCCTTCTCCTTCGGCTGCCACTTCGCCCTGCGTGCGTTTAATTCCTCGTCACTGACGTCCACTTCTAACTTCAGTTCCGGAATATTGAGTTTGATTCTGTCGCCCTCGTCGATCAGGGCAATCGGCCCGCCCACGGCTGCTTCCGGAGAAACATGTCCGATGGATGCGCCGCGGCTTGCGCCGGAAAAGCGGCCGTCGGTAATCAGGGCAACCGAGGAGCCGAGGCCCATGCCTGCAATTGCGGAAGTCGGATTTAACATTTCCCGCATTCCCGGCCCGCCCTTCGGCCCTTCGTAGCGGATTACAACAACGTCTCCGGCGTTGATTTTGCCACCCTTAATCGCCGCAATCGCATCCTCCTCGCATTCAAATACCCGCGCAGGCCCTTCGTGCACCAGCATTTCGGGCGCGACGGCAGAACGCTTTACGACACTTCCGTCCGGCGCCAGGTTGCCGCTTAAAACGGCAAGGCCGCCCGTCTTTGTGTACGGGTTGTCAAGCGGCCGGATAACGTTTGGATTTTTATTTACGGCGCCTCTTATGTTTTCGCCGACGGTTTTTCCGGTCACCGTCATGCAGTCCGTATGCAACAGCCCGATGTCTGCCAGCTGCTTCATGACGGCATATACGCCGCCCGCTTCGTTTAAGTCTTCCATATAAGTCGGGCCTGCCGGTGCAAGGTGGCACAGGTTCGGCGTCTTTTCGCTGATGCCGTTTGCAAAATCAATCTCAAAATCCATGCCGATCTCATGTGCGATCGCCGGAAGATGCAGCATACTGTTCGTAGAACATCCAAGAGCCATATCCACCGTAAGGGCATTCAGGATCGCCTTCTCGGTCATGATGTCTCTTGGCAGGATATTCTTCTCAAGCAGCTCCATCACCTTCATACCCGCCTGCTTCGCAAGACGGATCCTTGCAGAATAGACTGCCGGGATGGTTCCATTTCCGCCAAGCCCCATTCCAAGAACCTCCGTCAGGCAGTTCATACTGTTCGCCGTATACATACCGGAACAAGAACCGCAAGTCGGACAGGTCTTGTTCTCGAACTCACACAGATCCTCGTCTGTGATCATCCCTGCCGCGTTCGCCCCTACTGCCTCGAACATACTGGAAAGACTGGTCTTCTTCCCCTTCACATGTCCCGCGAGCATCGGTCCTCCGCTGACAAATATGGTCGGCACATTGATCCTTGCCGCCGCCATCAGAAGCCCCGGCACATTCTTATCACAGTTCGGAACCATGACCAGCGCATCGAACTGATGCGCCAGAGCCATTGCCTCCGTAGAATCCGCGATCAGATCTCTGGTCACCAGAGAATATTTCATGCCGATATGTCCCATGGCAATTCCGTCACAGACTGCGATCGCCGGGAACACGATCGGAGTACCGCCCGCCATGGCTACTCCCTGCTTTACTGCATTTACAATCTTATCCAGATTCATATGCCCCGGAACAATCTCATTATAAGAGCTGACAATTCCCACCAGAGGACGGTCCATCTCTTCCGGTGTAAGCCCTAACGCATTAAATAAAGATCTGTGGGGCGCCTGCTGCTTCCCCTTTGTAACTGTATCACTTCTCATATTATCCTCCTGCTTTGGAACATGGCGGATCATATCCTTCCCATATCCCTGATCTTGTATTATTACATCATACTGCTCTATTGAATA
>CAMSEJ010000133.1 GCA_947057405.1 uncultured Roseburia sp. | reverse complement strand
TTCCTATCAGGAAATCCTATTTTTCATAGACACAAGATTTTTTACAGCCTCTATATATCAATAGATAATCGTTATATTACGAGGGCTTTAAAAACGTGGCTTGGGGAAGAATGGGTTGATAAAACATGGTTTGATATTAAAGCAAAAGGTGACGAAAATAGTCTTGAATCTCAGATAAATTTACATATTGATTTTCATGATCGACAAGTAAATATATTCTTTGCATGTGAACTCTTAAGGCTGTTGCATTTATGTAATTCAGGAAGAAATCTCTTTTTTCTTTCTGAAAAACATTTGTTTTTTTCTCAGTTGATAGATATGATGTTTAGTGGTGAACTAAAAGAAGAAGATATATTCATGGGCCTTGCAGTTGAAATTAAAATAAGTAATGGAGAAAAAATAGAAACAGACGCAGAAGATGATGCAATGAAAGAGAAAGCAAAAAAAGAGATGGCGATAAAAGAATGTGCGCTACTAAAGGGTTACAGTGATATTTTAAATAAAGCTTCAGAGTGGATTTCATTATACAGGATTATAGTAAAAGATATAATAATTGGACGGAAGAAAATTAAAGTTTCAGAAAGTTTGGCGAAGGAGCTTGTATGTAAATCAGGAATGGATGAATTTTATATAGATGAAAACGGCTGCATTTCATGGGAAAAGTGTTTGCAGGAAGAGATAGATGAGACGTTGCAGACAAGTATAATGTGGTCCGTATTTGAAGCGTATGGTTGGGATTTGAATATATAGTTAATGAAAAAGAAGTGCTTTGAGTTAATAGTGGCAGGCATTTCTTTTTTGATCCGTTTTTTTAATTATGTCCTTAGATAAATGTGAATAGTTGTGTTATTTTACAGGTGTTATATGAGTCGGCTGCAATTGCAAGTCTTTTCAAATTATTTAAAATCTAAGGAGGAAAACGAAGTGAAACAGAACATAAAAGAGACAGTGGACAAGGGCGGAAGATGATGCATATAGTATTAGAAGGTGTTTCAAAAAAGCAGAGTAAAGGAAGTATATCAGAAAAAGTTTTTTGGGATAATGGAACAGGAGGAACAAATGGAACAATTAGAAACGTCGAAGGCAGATATGAGTAAGTATAGAGATATTGAATGTCAGGAAAGATCGATAGAAGGCAGTGCAGAAAAGGATTGTTTAACTTCAAAGGATATTAGTTTATACGAGTTTGCTTTAAAAATTTTAGACGAATATGATTTCAGATATTTTGCCCCGCCAGATGGAAGCAGGCTTTATAAATTTAACGGAATGTACTGGGAACCGATGAGCGATGGAGACATTGAGTTAATTGTCTATGACGAAATGGATGATAAAGAACGGGCAGAGCAGGGAAATATTAAAAGCTTCTGCAAGAGAGTGGCAGAGTTTATTATATTTGAATGCAAAAATAGATACAAATCCGGATTGCAGTTTACAGAGGAAGATTTTAAAGCACTTGAAAACCAGATTGTGTTTAAAAACTGTGTATACGATGTCCAGACAGGCAAAAAATTACCACATGATAAAGCATTGCCGTATTATTTTGGTATTGATGTTGCGTATACCAAAGTAGATGCAAATACGCCTATGTACGATAAGCTGAAGCGGGACGCTACAATGGGAGATGCGGATTCTATGGAAATGTTTGATTTAATGATAGGATATCTGATGGTCCCCAATCGTTCTGCAAAATGTTATTTCATCCTTGCATTTGAAAAGGATTCCGGAAAAAGTATTTTAGGACATTTCATTGAATCTATGTATATGGGTATGCGGGTTAAAACAATTGATTTGGAGCATCTTGCAGGGCGTTTTTCGCTTTCTAATACAGATACGGTGGTTCTTCTTTCGGGATTGGAGACGAGTATGGATAAAGTAACAGAAACAGTTGCTGCACAGATTAAAAGAATAACCGGCGAAAAATCCATACGAATGGAAATGAAATATAAAAATGAGTGTGATGTGCCGATAAGATTCAAATTGCTGCTTGCAACAAATGGAGGAATGCTGCTGGAGAAAAACATCGTTGACAGTGCCTTTTACCGGCGCACGATTGTTATTCCATTTATACGGTCAACCCCATTGAAAGATATTATAGCAGATATGCCGGAAAAGCTGCAGGAGGAAAAATCAGCTATATTATCCAAAGCGGCAAGGAGATTAAAAAATATCATAAATTTTGATGGAGGGATCCGATTTCCGGAGTCAGAACTGTCATCGGAACTAAAAAAAGTTTGGATAAGAGCAATTGATCATGATGAGAAATTTATAAAAAAGACGCTGATTTTTACCGGGAATCCAGACGATGCACTGCCAAAAGATGATATATATTCTGTATATAAAAGCTATTTCAAGAGCACGGCAAGAAACATAACAGGAGCTATTATGTGTTCTAAAAAAGATCTGATGAAGAAAATCTTAGGGATATATCCGGGCGCTATCACAAGAAAATTACGAAGAGGAAGTATAGAAAATACTAATGATATAAGATTGCGCCCATGTATTGCTGGTTTAAAATGGAGGGAATAAGGGTAATCCGGGGCGTCCGGCTGTGTCATAGAATCTGTGTCATTTTCCGTGCGATAACAAAAAAATAAATTTTTTGTTCCGGCATTGTAGTATTCTTCCAAAATGCGTATAATAAGAACGACGTCGCACCATCCGCGGCGGAATCCGCATAAAAATCAGGAGGTCTTATTATGGAAGCATACAGCGGATTTGCAGAAGTTTATGATTTGTTTATGGACAATGTCCCCTACGAAGCATGGGGCAGATACGTTGTCCGTCAGCTGCGGCGGTATGGTATCCGCGAAGGGATTGTTTTGGACCTTGGCTGCGGCACAGGCAAAATGACCCGTTTTCTGGCAAAAGAAGGCTATGATATGATCGGCGCCGACTTATCCGGCGAAATGCTCGATATTGCCAGGCGGAAAAAATCCCCGGGAGCCGATATCCTATACTTGAATCAGGATATGAGGGAACTGGAGCTTTACGGTACGGTCCGCGCCGTCATAAGCGTCTGCGATTCGGTCAACTACATAACGGAAGAAAAAGACCTGCTTCGCGTATTTTCCCTGGTCAACAACTATTTGGATCCCGGCGGCATTTTTCTGTTTGATTTAAACACCCCCTATAAGTACCGGGAACTGTTAGCCGAAAATACGATTTGCGAAAACCGGGAAGAAAGCAGCTTTATCTGGGAAAATTACTACGACGCCGATACACAGCGCAACGAATACGATTTGACCCTCTTTATCCGGGAAGAGGACGGCAGATACCAAAAATACGAAGAAACGCACTACCAGCGCGCGTACAGTATAGAAAAAATAAAAGAACTGATCGAAGCGTCCGGCTTAAAATGGATTGCCTGCAGGGAAGCCTTCTGCGGACAGGCTCCGCAAAAGACCAGCGAGCGGGTAACCATTCTTGCGCAGGAATGCGAAAAAAACAAGGGAGGCAGTACACATGTCAGATTACATCGTAAGGGCGACGGCAGCCGGAGGACAAATCCGCGCGTTTGCCATCACGTCAAAGGAACTCACAGAAACCGCAAAGCAGCGGCACGGCACAAGCCCGGTGATTACAGCCGCGCTGGGAAGGCTGTTATCCGGCGCGGCCATGATGGGCGCGATGATGAAGGGAGAAAAAGATCTTCTGACCATACAAATTCAGGGCAGCGGCCCGGTGAAAGGACTGACGGTTACCGCGGATTCTTCAGGACGCGTAAAGGGCTATCCGGAAGTGCCGGATGTGATCCTGCCGCCGAATGCACAGGGAAAGTTAAACGTAGGAGGCGCGCTTGGCCTTGGGGTGTTAAGCGTCATTAAGGATTTGGGTATGAAAGAGCCTTATATCGGGCAGATTGCCCTTCAGACCGGGGAAATTGCAGACGATCTGACGTATTATTTTGCAACCTCGGAGCAGATCCCCTCTTCGGTCGGGCTCGGCGTTTTAATGAATCCGGATAATACCGTGAAAGCGGCCGGCGGCTTTATCATACAGCTGATGCCGTTTACGGATGAGGAAACGGTTGCGGCGCTCGAAAAGCGGATCGCAGGTCTAAAAAGCGTGACCGCCCTTTTGGAACGGGGCGATACGCCGGAGCAGCTTTTAAAGGAAGTACTTGGGGAAATCCCGTTTGAAGTGACGGATACGCTTGCGGCGGAATTTTACTGCGGCTGCTCGAAGGAACGGATTTCCAAATCCCTTGCTACCATCGGCAAAAAGGATCTGGACGAGATGATTGCGGACGGGACCGGCATTGAAGTAAAGTGTCATTTCTGCAATACCGATTATAAATTCAATACCGAGGAGTTAAAGGAGATAAGACATTGAACGACGGATATTTAAAGGTTGCCGCCATTACGCCGGATACGAAAGTGGCGGATACCGTTTATAACACAGAGCGGATCTGTGAAAAAATCGCAGAATGCGGCAGGGCTGGGGCAAAGGTCATGGTTTTTCCGGAACTTTGTATTACAGGCTACAGCTGCGGCGATTTGTTTTTGCAGGATTTGCTGCTGGAAAAAGCAAAAAAGGGACTGCTGAAAATTGCAAAGGCAACGAAAAAAACGGACGCCATTGTATTTATCGGGCTTCCGGTCTGTTTCCGGGGCAAGCTTTATAATGCGGCTGCAGCCGTCTGCCGCGGTGAAATTTTAGGGCTGGTTCCCAAAACCCATCTGCCAAATTACAATGAATTTTATGAACTGCGCCATTTTAGCCGCGGCATGGAAGAGACCGTGGAGGTGGAAATCGGCGACCAGATTGTTCCCATGGGAACAAAGCAGCTTTTTGCCTGCGAAACAATGCCGCAGCTTGTGATTGCCGCGGAAATCTGCGAGGATCTCTGGGCGCCCAATCCGCCGAGTACGGCTCATGCGCTTTCCGGCGCAACATTGATTGTAAATCTTTCCGCAAGCGACGAAGCGACTGGGAAGGACGTTTACCGCAGGGATTTGGTCTGCGGGCAGTCCGCCAGGCTTTTGTGCGGCTATGTTTACGCAAGCGCCGGAACCGGGGAATCCACGCAGGACGTCGTCTATTCCGCCCATAACCTGATTGCGGAAAACGGGAGTTTGCTTGCCGAATCCGCCCGTTTTAAAAACGAAACGGTTTATACGGAGATTGATTTGAAAAAACTGGAAGAGGAGCGCAGGAGAAATACCGCGTTTGAGCCGTGGGCGGATGCGGACACCTACGAGGAAACGCCCTTTTTACTGAAGCGGGAGACGGTGGAGCTGACACGTTTTATCGATCCTGCGCCGTTTGTGCCGGGCGGGCGGAAGGAGCGGAAACGGCGCTGCGACGAAATCCTTACGATTCAGTCGGCGGGTCTGTATCAGCGTTTCAGGCACACCGGCTGCCGCTGCGCGGTAGTCGGCATTTCCGGGGGGCTGGATTCTACCCTGGCGCTGCTTGTTACGGTGCAGGCGTTTGACGCTTTGGGCCTGCCGCGGGAGGGCATCAAAGCCGTTACGATGCCGGGCTTTGGGACGACGGACCGGACGTATGCAAATGCGGTGCACCTGATCGAACGCCTTGGCGCATCGTTTCTTGAAATTCCGATCCGGGATTCGGTCCGCCTGCATTTTAAAGAAATCGGCCATGACAGTTCTTGCCATGACGTGACCTACGAAAACGCGCAGGCGAGGGAACGCACGCAGATTCTGATGGATCTGGCCAACAAAGAGGGAGGCATGGTGATCGGGACGGGAGATATGTCGGAACTTGCGCTCGGATGGGCGACTTATAACGGCGACCATATGTCCATGTACGGGGTGAACGCTTCCGTGCCGAAGACTTTAGTGCGCCATCTGGTGCATGATTATGCGGACGCCTGCGGGGATGCGGTTTTAAAGGAGATTTTGCTTGACGTGCTTGATACGCCGGTCAGCCCGGAGCTGCTGCCGCCGGAGGAAGGGCAGATTTCACAGAAAACGGAAGATTTGGTCGGGCCGTATGAACTGCATGATTTTTTCCTGTATTATATGCTGCGGTTCGGGTTTGCCCCAAAGAAGGTCTACCGCCTGGCGTGCCGGGCGTTTGAAGGCGCGTATGAGGCGGACGTGATTTTAAAATGGCTGAAAAACTATTACCGCCGGTTTTTTGCCCAGCAGTTTAAGCGTTCCTGCCTGCCGGACGGGCCGAAGGTAGGTTCGGTTGCGCTTTCGCCGAGAGGGGATCTCAGGATGCCGTCGGACGCGTGCGCGCGGATTTGGATGGATGAATTAGAGCGTATATCCGGCGAAGCAAAGTAAGCCGGCGCGCGCCGAAGGAAAGGGGAGGAAAAACGATGCAGTACAGAAAAGACCGCAGAGGAAACGACCTGTCCGTATTGGGCTACGGCTGTATGCGTTTTACCAGGAAAGGCACAGGAATTGATCTGGAAAAAGCGGAGCGGGAACTGATGCACGCGATCCGTCTGGGCGTCAATTATCTCGACACCGCTTACATCTATCCGGGCAGCGAAGCGGCCGTCGGGGAAATCCTGCAGAAAAACGGCTGCCGGGACAAGGTATATCTTGCGACAAAGCTGCCGCATTATCTGATCAAATCCATGGAAGGCATTGAAAAAACGTTTCAGGAAGAACTGCGCCGCCTCAAAACGGATCACATTGACTATTATCTGATGCATATGCTGACCGATACGCTGACCTGGGAAAAGCTAAAGAACATGGGGATTGAGGATTGGATTTCCGAAAAAATAAAAAGCGGGGCAATCCGTAATATCGGGTTTTCCTATCACGGGCACACCGGGATGTTCTGCCGCCTGATTGACGCATACGACTGGGATTTTTGTCAGATCCAGTACAATTATATGGACGAGCACAGCCAGGCGGGAAGAGAAGGCCTGTTATACGCCGCCGCAAAAGGCATTCCGGTCATTATTATGGAGCCGCTGCGCGGCGGACGGTTGGTCGATCTGCTTCCCAAAAGCGCGAAACGCCTGTTTGAACAGGACGGGGAGCGCCGGACGGCGGCGGAACTGGCATTCCGCTGGCTGTATAACCAGCCGGAAGTCACCTGCGTGCTTTCCGGCATGAATTCCTTGGAGATGATTACGGAAAACGTAAAAACGGCGGAGAAAGCCTTTGCGGGACATTTTTCCAAAGAGGACGAGGCGCTGATAGA
>CAMSEJ010000132.1 GCA_947057405.1 uncultured Roseburia sp. | reverse complement strand
TAAGCGTCTTACAGCCCGCCAATGCCCCGTTTTTCCCATTTGTACCGCTTTCTGTTACGTTCTTTGGAATCGTGATGCGTTCTACCGCCGTATCTTCTATCAGGTAATATCCCACTGACGTCAGGCTCAAAGGCAGCGTGACGCTCTTCAACGCCCTGCAGCCCGAAAACGCTCTGGAATCAATTCTTAACACCCCCTCCGGCAGCACGATTGCTTCTAACGCCGTACAGTCCGAAAATGCATTCCAACCGATACCGGTTGCATTTTTGCTCAGGCTGACCCGTCCCAGGCCGCTGCATCCGGAGAACGCAGAGCCCTCCACCGTTACGGCAAAGCCTGTCTTTTCATTTTCTGTCAGTGTAATGCTCTCCATCCCGGAACACCTGTAGAACGAGTAGCCTCCTATCTTGCTTACCGTTTTCGGCAGCGTCATCTCACCGATGCTTCTGCAGTATGCAAATGCATAGGTACCGATTTGGGTCACTCCTTCCGGCAGGCTTTCCAGCGCCAGGTTTCCGCAGTTGTAAAACGCATCCGCCCCGATTGTTTTTAAGGTAGACGGAAGGTTCACCTGTGTAATCTGGCTGGCCTGATCGCCACTGGCGCAGATGCCTGCCGGGATTGCCTGCATCCCCTCCTCAAACGTCACCGTCTTAAGCGTCTTACAGCCCGCCAATGCCCCGTTTTTCCCATTTGTACCGCTTTCTGTCACGTTTTTTGGAATCGTGATGCGTTCCACCGCCGTATTCTCTATCAGGCAATATCCCATCGACGTCAGGCTCAAAGGCAGTATGACGCTTTCCAGCTCCTCACAGCCCGAAAATGCCCTGCTGCCGATTCTGGTAATGCCTTCCGAAACAATCACCTTGCGGATCGCCAGATTTTTCTGAAATGCAGCGCTTCCAATCTCTGTTACCTTATACCCGTCAATCTTAGACGGAACCGCTACAAGCCCGGAGTTCCCTTTGTATCCGGTAATCGTAGCTTTATTGTCATATACCGTATACGTCCAGACCGTCATCTCCGTTCCGCTGTCATCCGTTCCGGTCGAACTGACATCCCCATACGTACTCATCCCGTATTTGGAATTTGCCGGAGTCACATATTTGCTTCCGCCGCTTTCCTTACGCGTACATGCCGAAACCTGCTTCCCGTCCTCATAGTGGAATGCCAGGCGGATCGGACTGTTTGTGCTGGTATAAATATCCATCGTCTTATCCCAGCTTTTGCTCCATACCGCCAAATCCACCTTTGCCTCGGCCCCGGCCTGAACAAAAAGCCAGGAATTGATCTGCGTACACGCATTCGGTCTCTTGCCGTCGCTGTAATTTTTGGTATTTAATTTGGTTGATACCCCGGTTGTCGCAAAAATATCGCCGCTTAAAACCAGCAGGTCCAACCCCGCCGACACCTTCATTCCCAGCGTCGCATTGCCTTCCGCATTGACGGTAAAGCTCTTCTTTTTAAAATCCTTCACCAGGCGGAAGCCGTCCCGGTCCGAATACTGCATCCCCGCCTCAAAGCTTCCCGTATAGGACGTATCCGTTTTCCCGTTTAAGGAAACGTCCGCCGTCAGCGCGATTTTGCCTATGCCCGCAATCCGCACGGAACCCAGATCGACTTTAGAAGAACCGAGCGCCGCAGATGCCGCGTCTAAGCTTATGGTGCTGTTGATGCTTGTCGTACCGGTCAGCGCCACATAATAACGGTGGTTTTTCGTATCAATCGTGTGTTTCAGCGACAGCCCGGACAAATTGCAGCTCACCGAAACCTTCGCGCCGTTGCTCAGCTTTATGTCCTTTGTCGCCACAACGGAATTGCCCGAAACGGTAATTCCGTAAGCCTGTGCCAGGGATCGTGCCTGTGCCTCAGAACGCACATACCGGACCTTCACGCCGGATGCTTCTTCAAATTGGGACAGATCTACCCCGACCGTACCGGAAGCGTCCACGACAAGCACGGCAGCGGAGGCATCCGCCTCACTCGTCGCAACAGTCATGACATTTCCCTGCACCGACACGTCTTCCGCCACAAAAATACTCGGCAGCTCCGAAATCCACACGACAAAGGTATCTCCTTTTGAAATACCCGTTCCGGCCCCCGTAATGGTTACGGTATCCGCTTCGTCGATCACAACGTCGCTCCCTTCCGGGATCACCACCACGCCTTCCGCGAACCGGTAGGTATCGTCGTGGTTGTCATCCACCTGCGCCTGCTCCAAAACCGCCCGCGCGTCATTTAAAACCGCCCCCGCTTCCGATACTGTAACAGACGCCTGCGGCAAAAATTTCCCGTCCGAAAGGGCAAACCAGCCGCGCCTTACCGCCACCTGCGCATCCTCGGGATACGTACAGCCCGCCGCATCCGAAAATCCGTAAGATTCCCCCTCCTGCAGCGGAAATCCAAGGCAGTGGTTGGCGGTCTGCGCGACAAATTCCCGCGTCGCCGGTTCGTCCGGACGCGCCGCCTCCCCTGCTTCAATGTCCAAAAGCCCAAACTCCGCCGCTAAGATTACGGTATAATAATCCTTAGAATCCGCGGAAATATCACAGAAATAATTATCCGGGTAATTGTCCTCTTCCACATACAGCCCGAACACCGTTTCCAGCTCCTTTAACCACTCTGCCCTTGTGACGACAGCCTCCGTCTCCCCGGCGCGCCCGTTGTGCACTTTCGCCGCAAAGGAAAGCTCCGGCAGCAAACCAAGCGCCAGGATAAAAGAAAGCAGCCATGCCAATCGTTTCTTTCCCATTCTTTTTCCTCACCTTCTTTTGGCCGCACGCCAAAAGCTCCTGCAGCCATATTTTGGGCTATTATAGATCAGCGAACTTTTTCTGTCAGCAACCTAAGAATTCACTATCGGCATTTTTTTCTTACTTTAAATACGCTCTAATGACCGCAGCCTTTGTCTATACCAATACCCTGCCGCGGCCCCGAGCGCCATCCATTTCACGGCAATCGAAACACAAAGCGCCGGATACCCAAATCTCGGCACGCCAAACAATGCAAACCCCACTGTGATTCCCATCTCCAGCACACCCAGCCAAATCAGCTTCCGGTAGCTTCCCATCGCCTGCAGGCAATTGCGGCAGATCATCGCCGCACCCAGCCCGAAAAACGCCGGAATACAAATCACAAGCCATTGTTCCCCTGCCCGGATCACGGCAGAATCTCCGCCTGCGTCTGCCATCAGGCACAAAATCCGCCTGCCGGACAGCATACATGCCAGAACAATCCCGCCGCTGCACACGACATGGTACCGAAACAGTCTGCGGTTATAAGCACGGATGTTTGCATATTCCCTGCGCCCCATATTCTGCCCCGCCGCAGCACTCGCCGTCTGCGCCAGCGCCGAAAGCGGCACCAGGAAAAAATTGCTCAGGGTATCCGCCAGGGAAATACCCGCCAAAACGTCGGGTTCCAGCGTATTCTGGGCACGCTGCATAAAAAAACCGCCGATCCCCACCAGCACCATCATGCCCGCTTTCGCAAAACCGTTTGCGAAAAGCTCCCGCCAGATACTGCCCGGGATCTGCCGTAAATGAAGCAGCTTTGCCCGTTTTCTGTCATGCCTGCGAAAATAAGCAAACATCACGCCGCCCCACAGCGCATTGTTGGCAAGCACGGCGCACGGCGGTGCGCAAATCCCAAGCCCCAGCCGGATAAACGCCGTCAAAAGCAGCGTCTGCGTAACAACGCCCGCAGCAGCAGCCAGGCCCGGGACGGTCGAATTCCCCGCCCCCTGCAGGACATAAAACATCAGATTATAAAACCCCAGAAACCCGGTCCCAATCAGCAGCGCAACCAGATAACTGCGGCAGTCCGCCCACAGCCCTTCGGGTATCCCCGCCAAAACCATAAGCGGACGGATACCTGCCGCAAGAAGCACCGCCGCTGCCCCAAGCACCCCGTTTAACGCAAGCGCCGCCGTAAAGCCGTTCCGATAAAACGTGCTGTCCCCCTGCCCGTAGCTCCTGCTCAAATATATACCGAACCCGGTTGTCATCCCGTTTGCCACATAGCTCTGCATCGCCGCAAACGCCGCGCACGCACCCAATACGGCAATGGCGGTCAGGCTCAATGTACGGCTTACAATTGCTGTATAGACCAGCCCGTATGCCTGCTGGAACAGCCCAAAGCCCGCTGCCGGAAGCGCAAAGCGCACAATCTCCCGCCTGCCTCCCCCCGTCCCGAAGCGAATCTTCTCCCGTTTTGTCATTCCCACCGTTCCCCCCGTTCTTTTTTCCGCCACTTCTTTTCGATTTCCAGACGCTCGGGCTGATTTTCGCACAGATACCCCCTTGCGCATTCTAAAGCGTGCCGCAGACAGTCGCCGGCGCGTTCCGGTTCGCCCAGATGCTGCCGGATCACTGCCTCGTCATGCAGGATATAAGCCTTGGTCGTCTTGCTTGCATTGATGCTGTCACACAATTCGCCCGCCTTTTGGCACAACGCAAGCGCCCGTCGGTAATTCCCCTGCGCCATGCAAAACCGGGTATGTTCAATATAGGTATTCTGCAGCTCACTCCTAAGCCCGCTTTCTTTTTCCCCTGCGTTCAGCTCAGCCGCATAAATCGCCTCCGCCTCCGTTAACGCTTCCTCCGCCTGATCCGGTTTTCCCTGCCATGCCAGGGTACGGCTGTATTTCATCAGGTACAGCCCGCACCTGCGCGGCTCCTTTTTTGCACTGTCCCGATACGCCAGATACGCCCGTTCGTACCACAGGGCAGCCCGTTTTCTGTCCCTGCTGTTATGGTAAACGGAAGCAGCCAGATGCGCCGCACACGCCGTAAAGGGATGCGACGGACCGAACGCGCGCCCGCATTCCTCATACAACGCCCTGGTACGGCGCAGGGCATATCCCCACTGCCCGAACTGCCACAGCAGATCCGTCAGGAAAAATACCGTCTCCATACCGTCCGTATCCAACAGCGGCAGCGTTTCCAGAATCCCTATCACATACGGCATATACCCCATTTTCTGTTTCATGGGCATATTCCAGAACTCCGCCAGCTCCATCCTCAGATTCTGTGCATATTCCCGGCAGGCGCACCAGGTCAGCTCTCCGGTTTGCGTAATTTCCTGCCGCACCAGAGGATGTAAGGCAATCCACCCGCGCTCCCTGTCATATTCAATCAGCCCGCACGCCGCCAGCGCGGCAGCCTCAGAGTCTGCTTTTGTTCCGGACAATCGGAAGAACCGGTTTTCCTCCATTCCCATGGCAGGCAGCAGCGCCGCATTTCTCAGCACCTGCCGTTCTTTGGAAGAACGGCAGGCAAACCGGAATACATCCCCCTTCAGCCTGATTTCTCCCGGAAGGAGACGGGAAGGCAAAACGCCTTTCCCTTTACAGTAGCCCGCCAGAAGCTTCACATACAACGTATGTCCCCGGAATTTCTCAAGCAGCGGCAGCACCGCTTCCTGCTCCGCCTCCGGCAGGCTCCCGTAATACAGTCCAAACAGCTTAAGCCATTCGTCCCGATCCTTTAACGCGCCGACAAAAATACCCTGCCTTCCAAAATACGCCGGATCGGTACGGGTCGTAACGAGGACATGGCAGGGCAGGGAAAGCACCTCCTTAAGCAGCGGATCCCGCATCCGGTCAAAATTGTCAATTACCAAAAGGGTACGGCTGTCCGCCGTTTCCCGGATCGCCTTTAGCTTACGCCGGACATACCAGCCCATTTCCGCCCGTTTTCCGCCCGGCGCATATGTCATGTGCGACACCGGGATGCAGGTATCGTCCGCAAAAAGCTCGCGCAGTCCCCGTTCGCAGACGGCATACACAACCGTATCGTACCGCTTCCGGTACAATCGCGCATAGCCCCTTGCCACCGCGCTTTTTCCAATCCCGCCGATGCCGTACAAAAATACTTCCCGCTCCTCTTTTAACCGTTCTGCCACTCTCCGGATTTCCTGCTCCCTGCCTACAAGCTCCCTTTCTCCCGCCGGCACGGCGCGCTCCAAAAGCCGGCAGGCCGTCCCGTGCGTTTCCGCTTCCGTTTGCAGACGCTCTGACAGCCGCTCAAGCCTGTCCCAAAGAACCCGTTCCGCCTGCCCGTAAATGGAAGTGCGCGCAAAAGCGGAAAACAGGATGCCGTTCCATTCCCGCGCCGCCTCCTGTGACATGCCTGCCGCCCCTTCTTCCCCGGGCAGCACCAGCCAGCCGGTATAGGAAAGCAGACATTCCTCCGGCACGCCGCAGGCATCCTTTGGCAGACGGAAGCTTTCCCGAATACCCCTGCCGCAGTCCCTGCCTTTTAACCATTCTCCTATTTGCTCAAGGTATGCCTCCCGCTCCATACCGCCCCTCCTGTTTTACCCGTGCATTCCTTCCACCGCTATGGGCTGCTCTTCCACCGAACGGAACTTCATAAACCGAAGCCGCTTAAGCCGCCTGACCGCCTCTTTTTCACCGCGCTCCGCGGCCCCGTTTATCCGCCCCTTTACCGCCCGGTCATACTGCCTGAGTATCCGCTTCATCCGTTCCCTGTCATCCTCCATATCTCCCAGCCTGCTGCCGCAGCAGATTCCGAGCATACAAAGAACGGCCCCGTCCACATATCCACCCGCTTCCCTGTCCGGATTTAAGGGTGCAAACCCCATGCGCACCAGCCATTCGTCCAATACTCCCTCGTCCAGATCCGGCATCAGCAAAAGAAGCAGGATACGCAGCATATTTTCCCGCGAAACCACGGCATCCGGCATCCGGTACTTTTTAAATTCCGCAAAAAAATTCCGGCTGTAAAGATGCTCCCCGTAACAATGCCCGCGGACCGCCCCGTCCGCCGCCACGCAGTCAAGCGCATCTGTATAAAAAATATGCCGCAGGTACCGCTGCTGCGAACCGGGCCTGATCTTTAACTGAGCAAGCCGCCTGGCGGAAACCCGGCAAAGGTACTGCCGATACAGCGCTTCCATCATCTGCTCCCTGCCTTCCACGGGAGAAAACCGCTGCCTGCCAAGCCCCTCCTGCAAAAAAACGTCCAGCTCTTCGTCTGTAAGCGCAAGCGCGCGCCCAAGCAAAACCGCCTCTTCCCTGCTCCCCGGCAGATGCTGCTGCAAACGCCAGAAGCGCACCTTCTGCCTCTCATGCTCCTTCGGCTCCCGCCCGTACATCCGGACAAAAATTTCCCGGTC
>CAMSEJ010000131.1 GCA_947057405.1 uncultured Roseburia sp. | reverse complement strand
TTGATAGTTTAATGCTAAATCGTCCATACATTTCCCTCGTTCCGATAGTCTGTTTAGATAATTATATCATGGAATATGCTCAAGATGAAGATATATTTTCCCATTTAGAAAATATGTTATGCCAGCTCAGTTTAAATTTTTTTTTGTGGTTAATACCATTGAATATAGCAAAAAGAATTAGAGAGGAGAACCAATCCTTATAAGCAGCAAGAGGGCGACAGCAAAAATACTGCCGCCCTTTTTTCCAGGCCTATCCCGTTGGTATTTTGGAGTCAGCTTTGGCTCGAATTCCCCATTGCGATCCCTGGGCACATCAATCTGAATTCCCCCTCCTGCCAAAATACGAAACGGTACTATTCAAACGTCATAATAAAAGATGCATTCACTCTTTCTGTCTCTCTCAGCATTTCCTCGGTAAACGCTTCCGGTTCTATGATACCGTGATACCACCACTGTGACTCAAAATATTCCCTGACCTGCTCATCCTCGAACTTTCTTCCGTGCCGGGCATAAATCTCATTTCTTGCAAGCCTGAGCTGTTCTTTGGATAAATACTGGATATCGTCAAACGTCAAAAGCGCCGTCGAGCTCTGCGGAATAATATAAACCGGAGATTCGTTCGTATACGGATCAGCCGCCTCGTACAGATTGATCCAGCCTACGCCGGACAAAAGCCTTCCCCAGATATTCATGCCATTCATCAAATACCATCATTTCAGCCGGCATATAAACCCGGCCGGAATCCGCAATCTGCACGACAACGGACTCTTCGTCGAAAATCAGCGCTCCCTCAACGGCTTCTGCACCGGATCCATAGGAAAAACGGGCAATATTGTTTTCCAGAGGAGCAATTACATTTTCAATGGAATCCAGCCTGTAATAATACAGGGAAAAAGCCAAAACGTCATCCGTAATTTTCTGAATCATCAGTTCCCGATCCACACTGCTGCCGATATTCCATGCTCCGCAATAGTCCTCAATACAAATCGGCTCCGCTTCCCCGTCTTCCGGTTCCTCCGCCTCTTCCCAAAGCGGCTCCTGCGTCTCTTCCGGTTCTTCCGTCTCTTCGTCAAACGGATCCTGCGTCTCTTCCGGTTCTTCCGATTCCGTCTCTTCGTCCGGCTCCGGCTCCATCCCCGGATCGGGCAAATCGTTTTGCGCCGTTATTGCATCCGGTTCCACAGCCGGCCCGCCGGTCGTTTCGGAGCGGTTCAGGCGGTACATAACACCCACTGCAATCCCGGCTCCAATCAGCACGCACAACACCGTCAGAACAGCAATCCATTTCTTCCCGCCGCCTTTGGATTTTTGAGCGGGCGCCTTTTGGACCGGTTCTTCTTTCCGGATGTTTGGACCGGATGCTTCGGGTACTTCTTCTTTCCGGACGTTTGGACCGGATGCTTCGGGTACTTCTTCTTCCCATAAATCTTCTACGGATACACCGCACAGCGGGCAGACAAAATCCCCGCGGGCCACAGGCGCCTGACAAACGGGACAGCTTCTTTTGTTTTGGCCGGATCCGCATTCGGTCTGCACTTGCTGCACCGCCAGGCGATAACCGCAGACCGGGCATTTCTTTGCATGTTCTTCAATTTCTGTATTACAAATCGGACAATTCATCATCTGGCCCCCACTCTTATTCTTGTTCCGCTGTACCCGGTTTTGCTGCATAGTACTGAATAAAACCAAACACCGCAGTCAATACGGAAACAAGAAGCAGCAGAATAAATCTTGCCCCAAGTATCATTTTAGACCGTACCTGGCTGTCTATATAATCAAACGAATAATAAATCCGTTTGATATCAAACAGCGCTATCACTGTAAAAACGATATTACATACGGGCGCAGCAACGGCAATCCGGCTCCGGAACTTCTCAAGCTGACCTATGTAATTGGAAGCAATTATCAAAAGCGGCGCAGCAAGCATGATAACTGCAAGCACAGAACGGTTCATACCAATCCGAATTTCCGGAATGCCGAATATTGCTTCAAAACCGCTTACAACTGACGTATCGGCCTGTATCACCATATTGGGGTCTACCGGCACCACGGTAAATTTTACAAACGGCAAAAACAGCAAAACAACAGAACATACGGCGAAACCCGTCATTATATGTCTGCCGGTCAGCGAATTTTCAAACTGCGTTTTACCTGCTGCCATGTCAGTCCACCTGCTTTTTGCAGGACGGCTCGGCGTTTTTGATTCCGGCCGCGGCTGCGCATCTGGCACCGCAGAAACAGGCGTATCGGCCGTTTTCTTTGCCTGCGCCGTCCGCTCCACCATCTGGGTGTTCCGATAAAAAATACTGATGGTATCCGGACAGTTTTCCATAAGCAGGCCCATATATTTCCGGCTGCCTACGAAATAAATCGTATAATTGTCCGTTCCGATCGCTTTTTTCAGTTCCTGAAAAATTCCGTCCCATGAGATTCCGCTGACCTGAAACGGACGAATCCATTCGTCAATATAACGGTTCAAAATCAGCTCCGCGTCCCAGATGCGTCCGTCTAAAATCACTTTTGTCGCGACGGGATTCTCATGGTATACAATTGTTACCGTTTTGCTCATATTCACCGGTTCTACCAGTGTTCCTACGAACGCTTCCCGTATGATTTCAAAAGAATCTGCATCCCCGTCAAAATGCAGGCCGAAGCTTCCGCTGCCCGCAAAACTCCGTAGTTCCTCATAAAGCCCGTTCCATCGTATCCCTTTTGCAAAAAAAGGAAATATCCACTGTTCCGGCGGCAGACTTTCAATCCGCGACGAATCAAACACGTTGCCGTCACAGCTTATCTTCAACAGACTTCGTTCTTTGTTGTAGCGTATTTCAATAATAGGTTCCATCCTGCTCTCCCTTCCGCTGTATTATTTGTAAGCTGTTCTTTTCTGTTTTACTATATAACCCATTTCGCGTTTTGTAAGCTCAATTTGTGTTTCATTATTTAAAAACATTTGCAGACGCAAATTCTCATGCTCCTCCGGTGTCAAAAAAGAGGTTCCGGCATAAATTAAAAGCAGAATATGATTCCAACAACCACCGGAAAGGCAGGCGCGCCATATGCAATCCATCCTAGACTGTAACCACATCCACTACTCTTATCACACCCTGCAGGGCGAAACTCCCGCCTTATGCGATATCCGGGTCTGCGTAGACGAAGGCGAATTTGTCAGCATTGTAGGGCCGTCCGGCTGCGGCAAATCAACGCTGCTTTCCCTTTTGTGCGGGCTGATTGCCCCGGAATCCGGCACAATCCGGTTCAAAGGCTCCCCCCTTACCGAACAAAGCCGCCGCCACATCGGCTATATGCTTCAGCACGATCATCTGTTTGAATGGCGCAGCATCCGAAAAAACGTTCTGCTCGGCCTTGAAATCCAAAAAAAGATTTCCGAACAAACGCTCTTAGAAGCCGATCACCTGCTGAAACTTTACGGACTGTACCGCTTCAAGGACGCCAGGCCCTCGCAGCTTTCCGGCGGGATGCGCCAGCGCGCCGCCCTCATACGCACGCTTCTGCTTCATCCGGATCTGCTGCTGCTCGACGAACCGTTTTCCGCCTTAGACTACCAGACCCGGCTCAAAGTCAGCGACGATATCGGAAGCATTATCCGCAATTCCGGCAAAACGGCGATTTTAGTCACCCACGATTTGTCGGAAGCCGTAAGCCTCGGCGATCGGGTCATTGTCCTTTCGCCGCTGCCCGCCGGAATCCAAAACATTATTTCCACAAAATTCCCAAAAGAGCTTTCTCCTTTGCAGCGGCGCAATACCGATGCATTCAAAGATTACTTCAATCAGATATGGAAGGAGTTAAACCCAAATGAGCCATAACCCTATTTCCGCCGCCCAGGCCGCTTATTTAACGTCCTGCCGGTTCCGGCAGCGAAGAATCCGCCTGTACCGTATCCTGATCCTTATCGTTTTCCTGGTTTTGTGGGAAAGCGGCGCACGGCTGGGATGGATTGACGATTTCATATTCAGCAGTCCTTCCAAGCTGTTCGCCTGCTTTTCCCGTATGACAGCGGAACACGCATTGTTCTTCCACATCGGGGTTACGCTGTTTGAAACGCTCGCCAGCTTTTTTCTGGTCATGGCAGGTTCCGTGCTCGTCACCATCCTGCTCTGGTACAGCAAAAGCCTGACCGAAACCTTAGACCCCTACCTGGTCGTTTTAAACAGCCTCCCGAAGTCCGCGCTGGCGCCGCTTTTAATCGTATGGCTCGGCGCCAACTACACAACGATTATCCTGACCGGCGTTTCGGTTGCCATATTCGGCACGATCCTGAACCTCTATACCGGTTTTTCCGAGGTAGACGAGGAAAAAATCAAGCTGATCCAAACGCTTGGCGGCAGCAAAAATCAGGCCCTTTTTAAAGTAATTCTGCCGGCAAACCGGGCGAATCTGATCGGGCTTATGAAAAGTAATATCGGTCTTTGTCTGGTGGGAGTTATTATCGGAGAATTTATCGCCTCGAAATGCGGGCTGGGATATCTGATTATCTATGGAAGCCAGGTGTTTAAGCTGGACTGGGTAATTCTGTCCATTTTTATCCTGTGTATCATCGCCGTCGGCCTGTACGGCTGCATCCGGCTTCTGGAAAAAAAATGCATTCCGCAAAAATAAACGGAACGGAGCACATTTTTGTATGCTCCGTTCTCCGTCCGCCAGAGTGTGTTTGAACACAGCCTGTGTATCGTTTCTATCTTATAAAATACTGCTTAACCGCCCTGACCTCATCCGTTGCTCCAATCTTAGCTTCCAACAGCTCGTAAAACTCCGGAACAAACGGATTTTCGGCAATGATCTTTGTAATCGTCGGCAAAAACTGCGCTTCCGGAAACATGGGATTTTTGAGGTTATTGTATACTACCATCGTTTCCTTTCTGACTGCTACGCTGACCGTACCGAAGATTCCACGCTCGCTCAGAGATTGCAGCAGAGTAAAAAATGTATTCAGATAATCGAAATAGACCCTCTGAAACAAATCCGACGACTCTACCTTTTCCCATGCTTCAGCCTTTTGCGCCGGGGACAGCTTGCTCATCCACGATGCCATTGCCGTCGTGATAAGCGTTGTCTTGAGATTTTGTAAATCCGCTTTCGTCTGTGCTTTTCGCAATCCTGATGCACTCGATGCGCTTACCATATCAATTGAGTTTCGATCATTGACCATGCCCGCTATCTGAAAGGTGCTCTGTGCCTTTTTCCTCTGGACATCGACCGTCGCTTCATAAACGTCGACCGCCGCATGATAGTTGTCCAAATGAATCTTTTGAAACTCATCATACTCCATATCGTAAATGCCCAGCGGAAGCAGCAGGCTGTATGCCCTCTGTGTCATTGAAAGAAACCCCTCCATATACACATCCTTGAAATAATGTACAAAAGAATCAAAATCCTTAATACAATTGGCATACTTAAACCGAAAACGTTCCGTATAATATTTGGCGCATTCCAGAAAGCGCGGATAATATTCCATACAGGTGTCGAGATTTGCGCTCACTCTTATGTTGTTCCCCGCAATTGTAAAGACCCGTTCTTCTCCCTGCGTCCCGGTCCACTGTGCAGGTTCCATTGCATTATACTCCGGAAAACTCTCATAAGCCTGAAACTGTTCCTTGCTTTTCCCAAAATCCTTAGTAATCTCCGTACCAATCGCCGCATCTGCTACTTTCTTGAGTGACTCCTTAAAATTAAACGCCATTTTGTAACTTCCTCCTTATAGATACATTAATCTGCAAAACACAAAACCGGTCAATTCCGCTGCGCATCCCCTTTGCCGCAATATGATTTCACTGCGCACGCATCGCATTTCGGACTCTTTAACGTACAAACCCCATAGCCTGACGCACAGTACGCCCAAAGAATATAATCCGCTTCGGCAGCCGGTTTGCCCGCAAGCTCCGCCAGCTTTACCACCAGGTCGAATGCCTCAAACACCGGAACCTCCCGCTGCTCTGACAATGCCAGATAATCACAGCCTAAAATCCGTCGGATATGCCTGTCCGGCTTGGGAATATTATATCCGATGTTCCGCAGATATTCACAAACCAAAGCGACCTCCATCTGAGCCAGTTTGTCCTTGCTGTCCGCGTCGGAAAGCGCTGTAATCAGCGTCTTTAACGTAGCGTCTCCTTCTGCAACACTCTGATAATACGCGTCAATCGAACCGTATTCCTTTTCAAAATCCAATAATTTGGGGATATCCACAGAAAGCAGCGCATTCATCTGCTTAAGCGTAGACTGCGTCGCACAGCCTGCCTCTTTTAGGGCGTCCCGGAGCTGTTCCGGCGTACTGTTTAAAAGCTGCCCGGTATCATACCCGAAAAATATCCGGTCCACAGAAACCAGGCGCCCGGTACCGGGATCGGTATCCTCTGCAATCCTGTTCCAGGAAAAACAGGAGCTTACCATTGCGTATACCATCGCGCGAATATGATCCTCCAAAGAAAACGCTTCCCCCCGGCTGCGCCTGTCAATCTGGCGTTTAATAAAGGTATTCTCCCATAGCTTTTCTTCCTGTACCGTCCCGTCCTTTTTAAACAGTTCCGCCCGCAAATACGCTTCCATTTGCCCTATCATTTGACAGGCGCTATCTCTGTTCATCTCCATATGCAAATTCTCCTTTCCTCTGCCTCCTATATTTTTACTGCTTTTATTTTAAAACTCACGTCGTGTTTTGTCAACTCATATCGTGTCTTTTGTTTCCATGTCGACAACGCGCACAATCGGGTAGGAGGTAGATAATTATTTTATCTACGGTCCGGGGAGCTTTAGACAGGAGGAGTGTCTCACTGTGTGATGAGGCAGTCATTTTATTGCTCCTTTTTACCGGTCTGAGGCGCAGTGACATAGCAGGCCTTACACTGGAGTCTATAGACTGGCAGGCAGAACGTAGATTTATAATCCAGAAGAAAACCTCCATGCCGCTTGAACTGCCGCCCTGCTCTATGTACCGTGTTGCGAATGTATCTCTCAAAGCGTGTACTGTAAAATCCTCTATCGACGTTCCTGTTGTCCGTGTATATCCCAGCTTCAATCTTTTTCCTGATCTCCTGCTCTTTCTGTGAAATTTCCTTTGCGTTCTTTCCGTAAACGCTGTACCGCTTGCCATCTATGGTAAAACGTTTTTCCAGTGTTCCATCTGCACGTTT
>CAMSEJ010000130.1 GCA_947057405.1 uncultured Roseburia sp. | reverse complement strand
CGCTCGTTTTATATGCCCCGTTGTCAAATTTGCCGCCCGCATGCAACGTTGTAAATACGATACGCGCCGCGGATATGCCCTTTGCATGCATACCGACCGGGATTCCCCTTCCGTTGTCCGTGACGGTGCACGAGCCGTCCCGTTCAAGCACGACCTCTATCCGGTCGCAAAAGCCCGCCAAATGCTCGTCCACCGCATTGTCTACAATTTCATAAATCAAATGGTTTAAGCCCTTCCGCGAAACGCTGCCGATATACATGCCGGGACGCTTGCGGACTGCCTCAAGCCCCTCTAATACCGCAATGCTGCTCGCATCATACGCCTGGTTGTCTGCCATATTTTCTTTCTTTCCTTCCCTTCTGATTTTATTTTGGCTGCCCCGCAAGAATCCCGCGGATACAGGCAATTCCCTCTTTTAACTCCTCCACGGTCCTCGCTCCGTAACCGAGCAGCAGCGTCTTATCGAACCCGTTTGCATACGCCTGCCGCGGCTCCTTTTGCATCAGATACTCCGTTAAGGCATACGCCCTGACTCCCCTGTGCTTTGCTTCGTCTACTATCCAAGCGGCGCTCTGCTTGGCATTTACCTCCACTAAAAGATGTATGCCCGCATAGTCGCCGTAAATCTGCTTTACCCACGCTTCCTGTTTTAACAGGGCATGAAAGCAGTCGTGCTTTCCTTTGTAGATCCTTCTCATTTTATTGAGATACCGTTCAAAATACCCGCCGTTTAAGAATGCGGCCAGCGCCGTCTGCTGCTCCCTTGGAACCGTAGACGCATAAAAGCCGCACTTAATGCGGTACGGCGCAAGCAGCTTAAGCGGCAATACCATATAGCTGACGCGGATGGCGGGGCTGATGCTTCTGGAAAACGTGCCCAGATAAATCACGGTTCCACTTCCGTCGCTTCCCTGAAGGGACGGGACGGGCTTGCCTTTGTAGCGGAATTCACTGTCGTGGTCGTCTTCGATAATATACCGCCCGCGTTTTTGCGCCGCCCACCCTAAAAGCTTAAGCCGGCGCTCCAGCGGCATCACCGTACCCATCGGAAACTGGTGGGACGGCATAACATAGACGATATCCGGCTGCTGCGCCTCCACCTGCTCCACCCGGATACCGTATTTGTCGCCGGACACCGGACGCATCCGGTATCCCATGTTTTCAAGCGTCCGGTATGCGTTCGGATAAGTGGGATTTTCGATTGCCACCGTTTTGCCGGGACCTAAGATCTGCGTTAAAAGCATTAACAGATATTCGTTCCCCGCACCGATTACAAGCTGGTGCGCCCGGCAGATGACCCCTCTTGCCTGATACAGATACCGGCAGACCGCTTCCCGCAGCGCCCATTCTCCGGCGGCTTCCCCGGCCGCCAGAAGCGTCGCGTCGCTTCCGGCAAGCGTATCCTTTGAAACCCTGCGCCATGCCGCGAACGGAAAACAGGAAAAATCGTTTTCGTCCGGCGAAAAATCAATGCGGTACGCTTCCCGTTTCCCGGTCTGCGGCTCCTCCGCCAAAGCCGGGGAAGAAACGGTATACAGGCCGGAAATATCGCATGCATAATAACCCCGGCAGGGCTTCGCTTCCATATACCCCTCCGAAAGGAGCTGCGCATACGCCGTTTCCACCGTGCTCCTTGCAACGCCCAGATGCGCGGATAAAAAACGAGTAGACGGTAATTTTTCCCCACAGGAAATCTTACCGTCTGCGATACTTATCCGTATGTAATCGTAAATCTGCTCATACAATGGCTGTTTCAAATGGCTGTCTAAGTGGATGGTCAGCTCAGGCATTTTTCTTTTCGGCCTCTTTTTTGATGGCGGTTACAATAACGTCCTTTAGATCCAGCGCCTTGTCCTTCATCCTGCGGTCGGCCGTCTGAGAGCCTAAAATATTGCTGACTGCCCTTGACGCAAAGGAATACTCTTTAAAATGACAGGCGATGCATGCCAGCAGGTAATCCATCGTCAGGGAATCCATGCCGCAGATCGGGAAATCTTCGGTGGAAAGCGCCTTCTGGAACCCGTCATATGCCTTTTTATAGTACGCTTCTTCCTTCTGTTTTGCTTCCCCGGCCGCGTGCTCCGGCAGTGTTTCCCCATACGCACGGTACATCCAGGAAAGCTTTAAGTGGGTGTATGCAATCTCGCTTACGCTTGCTTTTTTGGTTTCCGAACACTTTAATGACTGCTCGTAACGGGCAATCGCAAATTCATAGTCGTATATGTCCGGTTCCGGCCCTTCCGTCGGCGTAAAATGCATACAGATATTTTCAAGCACCAGGCTGATCTGCCCCTTTGTCAGCGGATCAAAATAGCGGCTTAATGCGGTATACCCGCAGTGCGGACAGGAATACACGTCATACTTAATCGGATCGATGTCCTGAAACCGCGGCCGCAAATCAAAATCCGGCTGTTTGCGTCTGAGGCGCGCAGTCCTTACGGTCTTTGCCTCAAACAGCTCCTGGCAGACCGCGCACTTGATTTTTTTGCTGAATAAGTACTCTTTTTCCATTCTCTGAAACCTCCTAATTTTTTCCCGGCAATGTGTAGGAACTTTTTAAAGAAACGATGCGGTTGAATACCGGCCGGCCTTCTGTAAAATCCTTTGCGTCCACGCAGAAATACCCCTGCCTTACAAACTGGAAGCTGTCGTAGGCTTTCGCATCCGCCGCATACGGCTCAATATAACAGTTTTTTAACACCGTCAGCGAATTGGGATTTAAGTTCAGGCTGCCGTCCTCATTATAAACGCCCCGCTCTTCGTCTACGATGTTTTCATACAGGCGTACCTCTGCCTGCCGGGCAAACGGCGCGGGCACCCAGTGGATGGTCCCTTTTACCTTTCTGCCGTCCGGGCTGTTGCCGCCTTTGCTCGCCGGATCGTATGTGCAGTGAATTTCGGTCACACGCCCGTTTTCATCCTTGACAAAACTGTTGCAGGTGACGAAATACGCCTGCATCAGCCGTACCTCGTTCCCCGGGAACATACGGAAATACTTCCGCGGCGGCTCCTCCATAAAATCGTCCCGTTCAATGTAAAGCTCCCGGCAAAACGGCACGGTATGCGTTCCAAGCTCCGGACGCTCCAGATTGTTGGGCACGGCCAGCTCTTCTGTCTGCCCTTCGGGATAATTGTCGATAATGACTTTTACGGGATCCAATACCGCCATGACACGCGGTTTTTTCAGCTTTAAATCTTCGCGGATGCAGTATTCGAGCATCGCGTAATCCACCGAGCTGTTGCTTTTGGACACGCCGCACAGCTCTACAAATTTGCGGATGGATTCCGGCGTAAAGCCCCTGCGCCGCAGCGCCGCGATGGACACCAGGCGCGGATCGTCCCAGCCGTCCACAATCCCCTCTTCTACCAGGCGCTTAATATAACGCTTCCCGGTTACGACATTCGTCAGGTACAGCTTTGCAAATTCAATCTGCTTCGGCGGATGCTCGTAGCCCACTTCCCGCACTACCCAGTCGTACAGCGGCCTGTGGTCCTCAAATTCCAGCGTACAGATTGAATGGGTGATCCCTTCTACCGCATCCTCAATGGGATGCGCAAAATCATACATCGGGTAAATGCACCATTTATCCTTCGTATTGTGGTGCTCCATATGCGCCACGCGGTATATTACCGGATCGCGCATATTGATATTCGGAGATGCCATATCGATTCTCGCCCGAAGCACCTTCTCGCCGTCTTTGTACCGGCCTTCCTTCATTTCCGAAAAAAGCGCCAGGTTCTCTTCCACGCTCCGGTCGCACGACGGGTCTTTGCGCCCCGGCTCTGTCAGCGTCCCACGGTATTCCCGGATTTCTTCCGCGCTCAGATCCGACACATATGCCTTTCCCTTTCGAATCAGCTTTACGGCCGCCTCATACATATGATCAAAATAATCCGATGCAAAATACAGCCGGTCTTCCCAATCCGCGCCCAGCCACTTTACGTCCTCTTTGATCGACTCGACAAACTCCACCCGCTCCTTCGTCGGGTTCGTATCGTCAAAACGCAGGTTAAACCTGCCGCCGTATTCCTCTGCCAGCCCTGCATTCAGCAAAATTGACTTGGCATGTCCGATGTGCAGATAGCCGTTGGGCTCCGGCGGGAACCGGGTGCATACGCTCTCACAGCGCCCCTCCGCCAGATCCCTGTCTATGATCTGTTCGATAAAATTTTTGGATTCCGTTGCGTGTTCCATGTTCTCTGTCCTCTTTCCTTTTATTCTTATCTGTCTTTTAAAAATCGCTCCAGATGGCGCGATACTTCCCGCACGTCAATAGGCTTGGCGACATGTGCGTTCATGCCGCAGTCCAGGCAGTGTTTGATATCCTCGGCAAACGCGTCGGCGGTCATGGCGATAATCGGTATATCCGCATCGGCCCGTTTCAGTGCGCGGATGGCCTCCGTCGCCTGATAACCGTTCATCACGGGCATCCGAAGATCCATCAGAATGGCATCGTAATAGCCCACCTGAGAGCTTGTAAATTTATCTACGCAAATCTGTCCGTTTTCCGCCCAGTCTAACTCCATTCCAAGCTCGCTGAGCAGCTCATGCGCAATCTCCCAGTTTAAATCGTTGTCCTCTGCCAAAAGGATACGCCTGCCGGAAAGGTCGATGCCTTCTTCCTCCTGCGGCTCTTCTGTTATGCGAAGTTCGCCGCAGGCTTCCACAAACGGGCGCAGCCCGTAAAACAGCGTGGATTTAAACAGCGGCTTGGCAATAAATCCCGTCACGCCCGCTTCTTTTGCGCTGTCTTCGATTTCGCTCCAGTCATATGCCGAAATCAGAAGGATCGGAACGTCATCCTTATAAAACCGGCGGATTTCCCGGGCGGCCGTAATGCCGTCCATTCCGGGCAGCTTCCAGTCCAGCAGGATAATCTGATAATCCTCGTGTTTTTGGTGGCGTTTTTCTACCATCTTAAGAGCGGATTCCGCATCCAGACACCAGTCCGGTTTTAATCCCATGGCCTTAAGCGATCCGAGCACGCCCTTGCAGAGCTGCTCGTCGTCGTCCACCACGAGCATCCGCCATTCGGGCAGCACCATATCCAGCTCCTGCACCTGTGCTTTTTCCATGTCAAGCGTAACATGGAACTCACTGCCTTTGCCCAGCTCGCTTTCGACGCCGATTACCCCGCCCATCGCATCCACGATATATTTGGTAATCGCCATGCCAAGTCCGGTTCCTTCCGTTTTCTGCACGCGGGCCGTATCCTCTCTGGTAAAGGAATCAAAAATCTTCCTCTGGTATTCCTCGGACATCCCGATCCCCGTATCCTTCACACGCAAATGGATACGGACATAATCCTCTCCCTTCGGGCTGTCCTGTTCGTAAAGCGATACATGGATAGACCCGCCTTCCGGCGTAAATTTCACCGCATTGCCTAAAATATTGATTAAAATCTGGTTCAGCCTTACGCTGTCACAGCAGACCTGCTCCGTCGTAATGTCATGAAGCGAAATACTGAACTGCTGATGCTTTGCCTTAATCTGCGGCTGCACAATATTCACAATGCTGTCCATTACTTCCCGCAGGGAAACCAGATCAATATTCAGCGTCATCTTGCCGCTTTCAATCTTGGACATGTCCAGCACATCGTTGATCAGCCCCAGCAGATGCTTGCTGGAGAGTGAAATTTTACGCAGACAGTTCTGCACCTGCTCTTTGTTGTCAATATTAACCGTAGCAATCGTCGTCATGCCCACAATGGCATTCATCGGTGTCCGGATATCATGGCTCATATTGGACAGAAATTCACTCTTGGCATTGTTGGCGTGTTCCGCATCCCGTTTTGCCGCCTCAAGCGCCAGCATCTGCCGGTTTGCCACCCGGATATACTGGAAAAACAATATTCCAAGCGCCAGCATGGAAATGCCGCATGCCAGATACATAACGATCACCCAGTGATGTCCCATTTCCAAAACTACGCCGTCCAACGTATCAAACGGCAGCACCAGAACCAGATACCACTCCGAATACGCCAGCCTGGTACAATATACCTGACGCCGCGATCCGTCCGAGCATTTTAAAATCACGGAATAATCCTTACCCTCCTGCATGGCAGCCGACAAATTCGCTACATACTGCTCCATCTGCGCCCTGCCCTGCATATCGGTATAGGAATAAAGCCGGTCAAAAAAGCTGCCTTTATACCGGTTTTCGCTGTTAATAACATAGCTGCCGTTCCGGCGTATAATATAAGAAGAAAACAGCGTGCTTGCCTTTTCATCCAAAAACAGAATACTGCTCATATAATCTACGGAAAATCCAGCCACAATGGCGGCGCTCAGCGATCCGTCCGTCATATGGTAGGTGCTTGGAACGCCGAGCAGAATCACCTTATTGCCCAGATTGTCCGTTCCGATTGCGACTTTGCTTTCACCGTTTTTGAGGCTATTTTGGAACGGCTCGGGGTCGTCGACGCTTAACCCGTTGCCGTATATGGCTTCAAATTCCCCGCTGTCGGAGTAGAGTGAGAGGTATTCAAACCCCCTGGCCTTGGCATTGTATTCCAGACGGTCAAACAGCGCTTTTCGGTTTATACTGTCGGGCGGAATGGTGCTCACCAATGCCCTCGCCTGGGAAAGCCGCGTGTCCACCGTCACTTCATAGTGCAGAGAAAACTGGCTGCTCATACTTTCCATATATATCTTGCCGACCTCTTCGATTGTCTGTGCACTTCTGTGGTTTATGTAAACAGCTACGAATATATAGATACATAGAATAAGGGCACATACGCCTATCAGGCTGTAAACCAGGAAGCGGGGCAGCTTTGCTTTTTCTATCTTGTCTTTCATTCTCTAACCTTCCTTTGGAGCTTTTTTCCCTGATATTGCGGGGAAAACAGGGTATTTCATCTTGTACTGAGCGGTAACCTGTTTTTGATTATAACAGATTCTTTTTTATGGGGCAAGATCCGTTTTTTATGGAGAGGGTGACGCTGACAGAGAGCTTTTGCAAAGGCTGAAATGGAAAGGCTGTTTCCACCCAAAGGGAATCTAAGAGGTTATAAGGGTATTTAAGAACTGCTCCCCATATCTGAAATGTCGGTATAGCCCGGCAAACGGGCTATACCGACATATAAGAATTTCTAAAGAGATTATCTAAATGCATCAATCATTTAGATCGGAAGAGCGTCGTGTAGGGAAAGAGTGTGGTACCTTGTGT
>CAMSEJ010000129.1 GCA_947057405.1 uncultured Roseburia sp. | reverse complement strand
ACCGGCGGGACGGATATGGTGGCGGTGCTGATCCAGCGGAAGCTGCGGCATTATTCGGTGGTGCAGATATTAGAGGCGATAGACGGCGTCATTGTGCTTTCGGGTATTTTTGTGTTCGGGTTAAAAAGCGGGATGTATGCAATGATTGCGATTTTTATCACCTCGAAGGTGTCCGATGCGCTGATGGAAGGCATGAAATACTCCAAAGCCGCATTTATTATAACAGAGCGGTACGACGAGGTGGCAGGAGAGCTGATGGAACAGTTAGACCGCGGGGTAACGGGGCTTTTTGCGAAAGGTATGTATTCCGGCGGGGAAAAATGTATGCTGTATTGTGTGGTTTCCAAAAAAGAAATTGTGGCGTTAAAGGAAATCGTGGTAGGGATTGATCGGAATGCGTTTGTGATTGTGTCCGATGCCAGAGAGGTATTGGGAGAAGGATTTATCGAACATGACGGGCGATCCGATGCCGCCGGACGATTTGTTTCCGGCCCCAAATAACGCTTCTTCCATCGCAGCATATCATAAAATTTGGGGAAATGCATAAAAAGTATCGCGTTTCCTCTTTATTTTTTCACGATTTTATGCGAAAATGAAAGAAGGAGATTACGAGAAGGAGAATGGGATATGATTTCAAACCAGATATTGCAGAATACGATTGACGGCTTAAAGGGGATTGCTCGGATTGATTTGTGTATTATTGATATGGAGGGGAAGGTGCTGGCCGCGACGTTTCAGGATGCGGAGCGTTATGTGCAGGCGGCGGGGAATTTTGCGGATTCCCCGGCGGATTCGCAGGTGATGATGGGATGCCAGTTCTTTAAGGTGTTTGACGAGCACCAGCTGGAATACGTTTTGCTTGCGGACGGGGACAACGATGATGTTTATATGATTGGCAAGATTGCCGTATTCCAGATTCAGAACCTTTTGGTTGCTTACAAGGAACGGTTTGACAAGGACAATTTTATCAAGAACCTGCTTTTGGATAATTTGCTTCTGGTGGATATTTATAACCGCTCCAAGAAGCTGCACATTGACACGGAAGTGCGCCGGGTGGTTTATATCATCGAGGCGAACCGTGACAAGGAGGGGAATGATCTGGAGAAGGTGCGGAGCATTTACGGCGGCAAGTCCAAGAATTTCGTGACCGCGGTGGACGAGAAGGATATCATTGTCGTGCGGGAGCTGACCGAGCACGAGACGTATGAGGACCTGAATAAGACCGCGGAGGTGATACTCGATTTGTTCCGCGGCGAGACAAGGCAGGAGATTCATATCGCCTACGGTACGATTGTCGGCGATATCCGGGAGGTTTCCCGTTCTTACAAGGAAGCGCGCATGGCGCTTGATGTCGGCAAGATTTTCTTTAAGGAAAAGAATATTGTGGCGTATTCGACGCTTGGGATCGGGCGTTTGATTTACCAGCTTCCGATTCCTCTGTGCAAGATGTTTATCAAAGAGATCTTTGACTGCAAATCCCCGGATGATTTTGACGAAGAGACACTGACGACTATTTATAAATTTTTTGAGAACAACCTGAATGTTTCGGAGACTTCACGCCAGCTGTATATCCACCGCAATACGCTGGTATACCGTCTGGATAAGCTGCAGAAGAGCACGGGGTTAGATCTGCGCGTGTTTGAGGATGCCATTACGTTTAAGATTGCCCTGATGGTGGTGGAGTACATGAAATATATGGAGTCTTTGAATTATTGATTGGAGGCATGCATGATTAAGCTAGAACACGTCAGCAAGGCATATTCTGCCGGGATTCCGGCGCTGAATGATGTGAATTTGGAGATTCGGGAAGGGGAGTTTGTATTTGTTGTGGGGGACAGCGGTTCGGGAAAATCCACGCTGATTAAGCTTTTGTTAAAGGAGCTTGAGCCGACGGAGGGCGCGATTACCATCGGCGGAAGGAAGTTACATACCATACGTCACAAACAGGTTCCCAGATTCAGGCGGAATATTGGCGTGGTGTTCCAGGATTTCCGGCTGTTAAAGGACCGGAATGTATATGATAATGTGGCATTTGCCCAGCGGGTGATTGGGGCGTCGGTCCGGGATTCCCGGAAAAAAGTGCCGCAGATGCTTTCCATGGTGGGGCTTGCGCCCAAATACAAGTCGTTTCCCAGAGAACTCTCCGGCGGGGAGCAGCAGCGTGTGGCGATTGCGCGGGCGCTTGTGAACCGTCCGAAGATTCTGCTTGCGGATGAGCCGACCGGCAATTTAGACGCGACAAATGCCTGGGAGATTATGAAGCTTTTAGAGGAGATCAACGAGCGCGGGACGACGGTTATTGTCGTGACCCATAACCTGGAGATTGTAAAAGTGATGGGCAAACGCGTCATTACGATAAAGAAAGGCGTCATCATTTCTGATGTAGACGGTGAATACGATGAGGATTAGTACCATTTCCTATACGTTCCGGCAGGGGGTAAGCAACATCTGGCGCAACAAGATGTTCTCCCTGGCTTCGATTGCGACGATGTCGGCCTGTATTTTTCTGTTCGGCCTGTTTTTTGCCATTGTGACGAATTTCCAGGCTATGGTAAAGGAAGCGGAGTCCGGTGTGGCGGTTACGGTGTTTTTTGAGGAAGGGGCGACGCAGGCGCAGATTGAAGAAATCGGCAGGCAGATTAAGGGACGCGTGGAGGTATCCGAGTACAAATACGTCTCCGCCGAGGAAGCCTGGAGCGCTTTTAAGGATGTGTATTTTGAAGGCAGCGACGAAGCGGCGGCAGGCTTTGGGGAAGACAATCCGCTTGCCAATTCCGCAAGCTATGCGATTTATTTAAACGATGTGTCCATGCAGCAGGTGCTGGTCGATTACCTTAAGGGCTTAGACGGCGTGCGGGAGGTGCGTCATTCGGCTGCGGTTGCCAATACGCTGTCGGATTTTAACAGCCTGATCGGCTATATTTCGGTCGGTATCATCCTGATTTTGTTTTTGGTGGCGATATTTCTGATCAGCAATACGGTAACAACCGGGATTGCGGTCCGCAGGGACGAGATTGGGATTATGAAGCTGATTGGCGCGACGGATGCGTTTGTACGTGCGCCGTTTATTGTGGAAGGGGTGCTGATTGGCTTAATCGGCGCGATTTTGCCGCTGGTGTTCCTCTACGTGCTCTACAACCGGATTACGCAGTATATTGAAATGAAATTCAGCTTTTTAAGCAGGCTGCTTACTTTCGTTCCGGCCCAGGGGGTGTTTCGCACATTAATTCCGGTGGCACTGGTGCTTGGCGTCGGGATTGGATTTATCGGAAGCCGAATTACCATCCGCAAGCATTTAAATGTCTGATACGCCCGTATCTGAATATACCCCTGCCGTATGGCGGGGAATTTCTGTGTACATCATAGTTTTGGAAAGGAAAGGAAAAGACCTATGGACTTCGAGGAATGGAACAGCGAGCAGGAGAAGATGCCGGAGCCAAACAGGCGGGACGGCAGGTTTGCAAAAGGGGTTGCCGCCGGGGTGTTCGGGACGCTTATCACGGGATTTGCGGCAGTTATGATTTTTACTACGGTAGCAGGCGCCGGCAGCAGCGTAAAGCGCCCGTCCCTGTTAAACGATAAGGTAGTAGGAAAAATCGCGGAGCTGGTAGAGCTGATCAATTATTATTTCTACGACGAAACGGACGAAGAGGAGATGGCAAACGGGCTGTATGCGGGCCTGCTGGCAAGCCTGGACGATCGGTATACCGAATATTATACGGCGCAGCAGCATGAGGATCTGCAGATTGCCGCTACGCAGAATTATTACGGGATCGGCGCGCAGCTCAAACAGGAACCGGATTCCATGATTGTGACGATTGACCATGTATACGAAGGATCGCCCGCAGAGGAGGCAGGGCTTAAGGATAAGGATATTCTTGTTAAGGTAGAGGAAATTGAATCAATCAGCATGGAGCTTTCCGAGCTGGTGACGCATATCCGGGGAGAAGAAGGGACCACGGTGCACTTACAGATTATGCGGGAGGGCGAACCGGATTATCTGGAATTTGACGTAATGCGTGCAAACATTGACCTGCCTACGGTAGATCACAAGATGTTAGACGGCAATATCGGCTATATCCGCATTCTGGAATTCGGCGCGCCGACAATCAGGCAGTTTGAAGAGGCGGTCGAAGATCTGGAGACGCAGGGGATGCAGGCAATGCTTTTAGACGTGCGGGATAACCCGGGCGGCATGATTACGGCAGTCAACGGGATTTTGGACGCTATGCTTCCGGAAGGTACGATGGTATATACACAGGATAAATACGGGAAACGGCAGGTTTATTCGTCAGACGAAGAAAATCAGATGGATTATCCGACGGTGGTATTGATTAACGGCAACAGCGCGAGCGCGTCGGAGATTTTAGCGGGGGCAGTCCGCGATTTTGAATACGGTACCCTGATCGGCACGAAGACGTTCGGAAAGGGCGTGGTGCAGTCCATCATACCGTTGGAAGACGGCGACGCCATTAAGCTGACGACAGCAAAATACTTTACACCCAAAGGGGAAAATATCCACGGCACAGGGATTGCGCCGGATATGGAACTGGAATTTGAATACCTTGGGGATCCCGAAGGAGAGTATGACGAAATGCAGGATAACCAGGTATTAAAAGGGATAGAAGTACTGAAAAAGGAGATTTCTACACAGGAATGACATGGTTGCTTGAGAAGAGGAAATATATTTTATGCGCAGCGGCAGTGCTCTGGATGGCGTTGATTTTCGGGTTTTCGCAGCAGAAGGCAGAGCAGTCGAGCGTGGTCAGCGGGTCGATTACGTACCGGGTGGCGGAAGGAATCAGCGAGGCATTTTCACTGGAATGGGAGGAGGATACGCTGAAAGGATATGCCGAGGCGTGGCAGCATCCGGTGAGGAAAGCGGCGCATATGACAGAATATGCGGTTTTGGCGTGTATTTTGCTGGCGAATGCATGGCAGTATCCGCGCTGGAAGAAAAGGGCCTATATATGGGGCTGGCTCGGCGCGACCGCTTATGCGGCGACGGACGAGTTCCATCAGCTGTTTATTGAGGGGAGATCGGGAGAGGTGCGGGATGTGGGGATTGACAGCCTGGGGGCGCTTTTGGGCCTGGCGGCGGCCTGGCTGGCGGTGTGGATCTGGGGGAGAATAAGACGGCGGCGGATGTAAGGAATGGGGCGGAAGGAAAGGGGGGCGCCGCCGGGCGGTTTTTCCTGAAAGCCAGGCACAGAATAACCATAAAAATATTAAAAAAAGAAAGAGGTGACACGCGTGGTAGAATTGGATCAGTACAAACAGATGCTGAACGCATACAAAGAACCATTGGCGGAAGTGAGGGATTCACTTTGACTTAGCTGCAAAGGAGCAGCGTATTGAGGAGCTGGAGCGGGAAATGGAGGCCCCTGATTTCTGGGATCGGGTGGAGAGCTCCCAGCAGAAAATGAAGGAATTAAAAAGTCTGAAAGACGACGTGGAAACGTATGCAAAATTAAAAGGACAGTTTGAGGATATTGAAACGCTGATTGAAATGGCAAATGAAGAAGAGGATGCTTCTCTGGTAGAGGAAGTGGAGACCGAGTTTGCCGAATTTGAGCAGACGCTGGAAGAAATCCGCATGAAGACGCTTTTATCCGGAGAGTATGACAGAGACAATGCGATTGTGTCTCTGCACGCGGGAGCAGGCGGTACGGAGTCGTGCGACTGGGCGGCAATGCTGTACCGGATGTTTACGCGGTGGGCGTCGGATAAAGGCTTTGGCGTAGAGGTTTTGGATTCGCTGGACGGAGAAGAGGCCGGGATAAAGTCGATTACGTTTCAGGTGAACGGTGAAAATGCTTACGGTTATCTCAAATCCGAAAAAGGCGTGCATCGCCTGGTGCGTATTTCGCCGTTTAACGCGGCGGGCAAGCGGCAGACGTCGTTTGTGTCCTGCGACGTGATGCCGGATATTGAGGAAGATCTGGATATCGAGGTAAAAGAGGATGATATCCGGATTGATACGTACCGTTCGAGCGGCGCGGGAGGGCAGCATATTAATAAGACGTCTTCGGCAATCCGTATTACGCATTTTCCAAGCGGGATTGTGGTGCAGTGCCAGAATGAACGTTCTCAGCACATGAATAAAGAAAAAGCAATGCAGATGTTAAAGGCAAAGCTGTTTTTGTTAAAACAGCAGGAGAATGCCAGGATCGCGGCGGGAATCCGCGGAGAAGTTACGGAAATCGGATGGGGTAACCAGATCCGATCGTATGTGATGCAGCCTTATACGATGGTAAAAGACCATCGTACCGGGGTGGAGACGGGGAATGTAGACAGCGTGATGGACGGTAAGATTGACCTGTTTATGAACGGGTATCTGAAGTGGCTGTCCTTAGGCGCACCGATGAATAAAGAGGATGAATAGTATGACGAAAAGGAAAAGAATCGGGATGGCACTGGTATGCAGTGTAATCTGTATGTGCCTGTTTTTGGGCAGTTCGGTCTGCCGTGCAGGGGAGACGGGAGAAAAGCGTAAGGTAACGGTTGCAGACGATGCAAAAATCCTGATGGAGGAGGAAGCGGACTGGTTAGATGATGTCGCGGGGAAGCTTTCCGAAAAAAGCGGCTGGAACGTTGTGGTGGCGACCTGCAGCGACGCAGAAGGGAAATCGGCGCGGACGGTGTCCGAGGAATATTTTAACAGTTTTACGGCAGGGGATGACGGGATCAGCTGCCTGGTGGATTTGGATAACCGGGAGCTGTATCTTGCAACCGCGGGCGACGCACAGCGTTATTTAACGGACAGCCGGCTTGACGATATTCTGGAAAAGGCCCATGCGGCGGCCCAAAAAGAGGATTATGCGCAGGCGCTTTATCTGATGCTGTACGAGTCGGAACAGATGTATGCGAAGGGGATGCCGGAGAGTGCGGCAGCGGCCGACAAGAAGGACGGGTTCCTTGGGACGGCAGGAAATATCCTGCTTATGATGGTAGTCGCAGGAGGCGGTTTTTTTCTCGGCAGAGTAATCAGGCGCCGCCCTGCGGCCGGACAGCCGGGATACCGCAGGCAGCCTTACAGAAGGCCGCCCGCCGCACGGACAAACGTAAAAAGGCCCGCAAACCGCAGCACGGTGCACAGAGGGGCCGGCGGCCGCAAATTCGGAGGCAGGGGAAGGAAGTTTTAAATAGTTTGGCCAAGACGGTTGCAACGGCTCATTTTTTATGATATTATCTTTGTCGCATGGACAACTGTACCC
>CAMSEJ010000128.1 GCA_947057405.1 uncultured Roseburia sp. | reverse complement strand
GATCATGCCATGTGACTGGAGTTCAGACGTGTGCTCTTCCGATCTCACGCACATCGCCGTTGAATACCGCGCTTCCCGCAACGATAATGTTTGCGCCGGCCTGCGTTACCTGATCCACGTTCTCAAGCGTAACGCCCCCGTCCACTTCAATATCCGCCTTCAGCCCGCGCCGGTTTAACAGGCTGCGCACCTGGCGTATTTTGTCAACGGTATAGGGAATCAGCTTCTGTCCGCCGAATCCCGGGTTTACGGACATCACCAAAACCATATCTACCTCGCCCAAAATACACGAAAGCGTTTCGACCGGAGTCGCCGGATTGATCGCCACTCCGGCTAAAATCCCCTTTTCCTTGATTCTTTGGACGGTGCGGTCCAGATGCGTACATGCCTCCGCATGTACGGTAAGCAGGTCTGCACCCGCTTCCGCAAATTCGTCAATATAACGGTCCGGCTCCGTAATCATCAGATGGACGTCAAAAATCCGCTCGGTGAGCGGGCGGATGGAACGGATAACCGGAAGCCCAAACGAGATGCTCGGCACAAAAACACCGTCCATCACGTCAATGTGCACATACTGTGCGCCGGCCTCGTCAATCAGTGCCACCTGATCCCCCAGAACGGCAAAATCGGCTGACAACAACGATGGTGATAAACATTTCATAACTTCCTGCCCTCATATTTCTGCATTTCCTTCAGTTCCTGATATAAGCTAAGGTATGTGCCGTAGCGCTGACTGTGGATCTTCCCTTCCGCAAGCGCCTGCCTGACGCCGCAGCCCGGCTCATGGATATGGCTGCAGCCCCCAAACCGGCAGAACGGTTCATACGGTAAAAATTCGGCATAGCATTTCCACAGCTTATCTGCCGTAAGCTGCTGCAGATCGAACGAGCCAAACCCCGGCGTATCCATAATATAAGTATCCCTGCAGACACGAATCAGCATGGAATAGCGGGTGGTATGCTTTCCCATGCGGATTTTTTCGCTGACCGTTCCGGTTTCCATTCTGACATGCGGCTGCAGCAGATTGATTAACGATGATTTGCCCACGCCGGACGGTCCGGCAAATGCCGTCGTCTTTTTCTGCAGCAGATGAAGCAGACCGGGTATGCCGTCTTCTTCCCGCGCGCTTGTAAACATGACAGGCACGCCGCATCCGCGGTAAATATCCCCGATCCGGTTCTGTTCTTCCTGCGGCAGCAAATCCGCTTTATTAAAACAGACGGCGGCAGATATCCCGCGAAAGCGCGACAGGGCAAGCATTCTGTCCAGCAGGTTGAAATTCGGCTCCGGGTCTTTTGCCGCAAAGACGAACAGCGCCTGGTCGATATTAGCGACGGCAGGACGGTAAAGCTCGTTCTTCCTCGGATAAATTTCCGTGACGCTGCCCTCTTTGTCCTGTTCGTCCAAAACCTCGATTTCCACATCGTCGCCGATCAGCGGCTTGATCCTGCGGTTTCGGAAGATCCCTTTTGCCCTGCATGCATACACCCCGGCTTCTTTTGTATGCACATAATAAAATCCGGCAATTCCTTTGATAATTTTCCCTTTCATAAACCTTCCTGACGCTTACTGTTTGGTAAAGATAACATCCTGTGTCTGGTTGCTCGTCGTGCCGTCTTTCAGATACCATGTAATTTTAATGGTCCCGCTGTCGCAGTTTTCAATATCCGATTTGGCGATTGTCGTCGGGAATTTCTTTACTTCCGGCCAGCTCTGCAGCTGCGTGCCGTTGGAATCCAAAAGGGTGATATCCGCCGATGCCACGTCCTCTTCCCGGCCGGGCGGCAGGGAAATCGTCGCCTTGCAGAAGTAATACGCCTTGTTGCTCCCGGCGCTTACGACAATCGTGATATTTGTACCCTTGTCCACGTATTTGTTGGCGGCAATGCTCTGTTCCATAACGTTTCCTTCCGGTACGGTATCGCTGTGCGCCGTTGAAACGCTAGATACGACAAGCCCTGCCTGCGCAAGCTCGTTTGTCGCCGCCTCCTGCGGCTTATTGTATACGTCCGGCACGATAACCGCTTCCTTGCCCTGGCTGACCATAATCGTTACGGTATCGCCTTTTTTCGCCGGCTCCCCGGCCTTTGGCTCCTGGGAGATAACCTTGCCGGAGGCTACGGTATCGCTGTATGCATAATCGCGTTTCGGGGCAAAGCCCGCGTCTTCAATCATATTCATTGCCGCATCGCTGTCATAGCCTTCTACGTTCGGCACGCCGATTTCGGCTGCTCCGGTGCTGACATAGACAAGGATGGTTGTATTTTTATCGACCTTTTCGCCTTCCGCAACATCCTGGCGGACAATCTGCCCTTTTTCGTACTCGTCGGAAGCCTCGCTGCCCGCTTCCCGGATGCCGAGTCCGATTTCATACAGCTCGCTCTTTGCTTCCGCAAAGGTCTTGCCGGTTACTTTGATCATGGTAACCTGCTCGACTTCTTCCCGTTCCGTATGGATCAGGGTATGATCTTCTTTCTCGGTCGGAGGTTCCTTCTGCGCAGGCTCTCCGCCGAAAATCCCGAAAATATTGCCGACAAAATATACGACCAGACAGACAATGATAATAGCTGCAATAATCCCGCCGACGGTCACGGCTTTTTCTAACCTGGGGTTTAAAAACCCTTCCTCTGCCCCGTCTTCCTCATCTTCCTCCCCGTCGTCTTCTTCCGCAGGAAGCTCTGTCTTTGCGACCGTTCTGGCATGCTTAATCTCTTTGACCTCGCCCTCGTCAATCACCCGTGTTTTTTTCTGGCTTCCGTCCGAAATCTTTACAAAGTCGGTATTGGGGCAGACAAGCACCTGCTTTAAGTCCGCTAAGAGCTCGCTGATGTTTAAATACCTGCGATCCGGGCTTTTCTGGGTGCATTTGAGAATAATTTTTTCGAGACTGACCGGCAGCTCCGGTGCAAAAACACTCGGCAACGTCATTTCCTCCTGCAGATGCTGTATGGCAATGGAAACCGTGGTTTCCCCGTCAAACGGCACACGCCCGGTCACCATTTCGTACATGACAATCCCCAGAGAATAAATATCGCTCTTGTCATCTACGAAACCGTTGCGCGCCTGCTCCGGCGACGCATAGTGCACCGATCCCATCACGTCGGCGCTGATGGTATTGCTTGAAACCGCCCTGGCAATGCCGAAATCCGTCACCTTCGCCTTTCCTTCCGTGGAAATCAGAATATTCTGCGGCTTGATATCCCGGTGAATGATGTTCTTTGCATGAGCAGCCTCAATTCCCCTGCCGACCTGGATCGCAATGCTGACGGCTTCCTTGTAGGTCAGCTGCCCCTTTTTCTCGATGTAGGTCTTTAAGGTGACGCCTTCCACATACTCCATAACGATATAATGTATGCCGGCTTCGCTGCCGACATCATAAATGTTTACGATGTTCGGATGCTCCAGACCCGCCGCAGACTGCGCCTCGGTCCGAAACTTAACTACAAAATTCACATCCTCGGAAAACTCCTGCTTTAACACCTTGATAGCTACAAAACGCCCTAAAATATGATCTCTTGCCTTATATACGTCTGACATGCCGCCAGCGCCGATCTTGCCCATAATTTCATAGCGTTCCGCTACAAACATCCCTATTGTTAACATATTTCCCTCCATTTTGGACTGTTCGCTGTTTCTGTCTGCCCATAACGGTGGATTATGTTCCACCGGAAAGCGGGTCAATGACAACTACGGTGATATTATCCCTGCCGCCGTTTTGGTTGGCCGTGCGCACCAGGCGCTCCGCTTTTTCCGCGGCGTCCCTCTGCCCTTTTATGATCCTGCGTATCTCTTCATCCTCCACCATATTCGTCAATCCGTCCGAACACAGGAGTATTTCGTCTCCGTATCCGATTTCTTCTTCAAAAAAATCAATCTGGATATCTCTTACCGCGCCGACCGCGCGCGTAATGATGTTCTTGTCCGGGTGCCGCCTTGCCGCTTCCTTGCCCAGCTGGCCGCGCCGCACCATTTCTTCCACATAGGAATGATCCCTTGTCACCTGAAAAATCTCCTCGTTGACAATATACAGGCGGCTGTCCCCCACGTTTGCGGCATAGAGCCTGCCCTGTACAATCACGGCCGCCACAACGGTTGTCCCCATGCCCCACATTGCAGGATCTTCCGCGGCTTTCAACAGCAGCCCTTCGTTTGCCTTTTTGATGGCTTCTTCCATAACATCGGCCGGATGGGTCCGCGCGGACGCCTCCGCCTGTTTTACCATGATCTCTACCGTATACCTCGACGCGAACTCCCCGGCATTGTGGCCCCCCATGCCGTCTGCCACAATAAAAAAGTTGGGCAGGTTCCCGACCGGCAGCTCTGACGTATAACAATAATCCTGATTCATATTCCGGCACATTCCGATATCCGTAATTGAAAATGTCTTCATGTAATGCACCGCCCTTCCCTGTATCTTTTCCTTAATTGCCCGCAGGCAGCGTCAATATCACTGCCCAGCTCTCTTCTTATAGTAACATTTATCCCGTTTTTTTCAAGATTTTTTTTAAAAGAAAGCAGCGCTTCCTTCTTCGGCGGCACAAATTCCCGTTCTTTTACAGGGTTTACGGGGATCAGATTGACATGGCAGTTCATGCCGGACAGCAGGCCGCAGAGCATGTCCGCATCCTCGCTGCTGTCGTTTTCTCCCGCAAACAGGCTGTATTCAAACGTAATCCGCCGTCCGGTCATTTCAAAATAATACCGGCATGCCGCCATCAGCTCCTGCAGTCCGTACCGCCTTGCAACCGGCATCAGGCGGCTCCTCTTCTGCTGGCTTGCCGCGTGCAGGGAAATGGCAAGCGTAATCTGAAGCTTCTGACGCGCCAGCGCCAGAATATTCGGCACAAGGCCGCAGGTGGACACCGTAACGTTCCTCTGGCTGATATGCAGCCCTTCCTCACTGCACAAAAGGGCGATAAAACGCAGCAGGCTGTCATAATTGTCAAGCGGTTCGCCGGTTCCCATCACAACGACATTGGAAACCCGCTCGCCGGTGTCTGCTGCAATCCGGTACACCTGTTCGAGCATTTCCGCGGGCGTAAGGTTCCGTGCAAGCCCGTCTATTGCCGAAGCACAGAATTTACAGCCCATGCGGCAGCCTGCCTGCGAGGAAATGCAGACGGAGTTGCCGGTTTTGTAGCGCATCCATACGCTTTCTACCATATTGCCGTCCTCCAGCCAAAACAGGTATTTTCTGGTTTCATCCTGTGCGGAAACCTGTACGCCCGCCTGTTTTAAAACGGTGCAGGTGCAGTTTTCTTTTAATGCTTCCCGCAGCGCGGCGGGAAGGTTTGTCATTTCGTCTGCAGAGGATACGCCCTTCTGGTGTATCCACTGGTAAATCTGCTTTGCCCGAAACGGTTTTTCCCCGGCTGCGGTTATGTATTCCGTCAGCTCTGTCAGATTCATGGATTTGATATCCGGTTTTTTGGTTTGCATGCTATACACTTCCTCATCCTTTTCGTACGAGTTTTGCAAAATAAAACCCGTCCCACTCGCCTTCGTCCGGAAAGAACTGCCGCTGCACGGCAAGCGAAAACTCTTTGTGCTCCTTTAAAAACCACCCGGTATTCTCTTCGTTTTCCAGGCGGTTTATGGTGCAGGTCGAATACAAAAGCACGCCTCCTGGCTTTACATACCGGCAGCACACGTTTAAAATCTCCCGCTGCAGCACGGCAAGCTCTTGTTCCGATTCCTCTGTCATACGGTAACGGATTTCCGGCTTTTTGCGCAGTACGCCAAGGCCGGAGCAGGGCAAGTCCGCTAAAACGACATCTGCCAGTCTGACGGATGCCCCGTCGGGGACGCGTGCGTCCTGCCGGACGGCACGGATATTGCCAAAACCGCACCGGGCGATATTTTTTTCGATTAGGTTTACTTTGTAATCCGTCAGATCCCTGGCTTCCACAATGCCCCGGCCGTCCATCAGCTCTGCGGCGTGCAGGCTTTTTGCACCGGGCGCGGCGCAGACGTCTATGACATAATCGCCGGGCTTTGGCGCCGCAATATAGGCGGCCAGCATGGAACTGACGTCTTGTACCGTAAACCACCCCGCGGTAAATTCCGGAACGGATGCCAGGTAATCATAGCCGGAAAGATACATACCGCAGTCAAATTCCGGATATTCCTCCAGGTGAACCGGCTCTGCGGCAATCCCGCGGCGGAAAAGCGCCCCGATAAGCTGCTCTCTGGTGCATTTCATCGGGTTGATGCGGATTGCCGTCCTGCTTTCCCTTAAAAAAGACGCTGCGACAGACGCGGCCTTTTGCTGCCCGTAATCTCTGCTCCACTGCTCTAAGATCCACTCCGGCATGGAATAGCGGACGGACAGGGCGCGGATTGGATCGGTGCGTTCGTCCGGATAACAGATGCCGTCCCGGTTTCTGGCTATATTCCGGAGTACGCCGTTTATAAATCCTTTTAAGCCGCGAAAGCCTTTTTTGACCGCCAGCTTTACCGCTTCATTGCATGCGGCGGAATCCGGCACCGTATCCATATAGTAAAGCTGGTACACGCCCATCCGCAGAATGCAGCGGACGGGCGGCTTCATTTTGGACACGGCTACGTTTGAAAACCGGCCGATAATATAATCCAGTTCGATCCTGCGTTCTAAAGTGCCTTCGGTCAGCCGGGTGATAAAGCTGCGCTCCTGCTTGGTCAGATACTGGTATTTGTCCAATACCGCCGCGAGCGCGGTATGGCTGTACGCTTCCCCTTTTGTTACGGCAAGCAGCACATCGAATGAAAGCTCCCGTAAATTTACCCCGTCAGTCGTCATTTCTTCCTCCAAACAGTAAAAACAACCGCAGCAGCTGTAAGATTGCCGTCGCCGCCCCCGCTACATACGTAAGCGCCGCCGCGCCGAGTACTTTTTTCGTTTTTCTCAGTTCGTCGGAATTAAGCATCCCGGTATCGCCAAGGATGGATAAAGCGCGTCTGGAAGCGTTAAATTCTACCGGAAGCGTCACCAGCTGAAAAATAACCGCAAACGAAAAACAGAGGATTCCTGCCTGAATCAGCATGGTTCCCGTACCCTGGGAAAAAAACATCCCCATAATAATTAACGGCCACGCCAGGGAGGAACCCAGGTTTGCCACCGGGACAATCGCGCCCCGGACCTTAAGCGGCGCATAATGTCTCTGGTGCTGTATGGCATGCCCGCATTCATGCGCCGCTACGCCGACCGCCGCTACCGAAGCGGAGCCGTAGACGCTGTCCGATAAATTTAATGTTTTATTTCCCGGATCGTAATGATCCGACAGATTTCCAGGTAT
>CAMSEJ010000127.1 GCA_947057405.1 uncultured Roseburia sp. | reverse complement strand
GTGCTCTTCCGATCTATCGGGGATTCTTTCGGCATAATCTGTTCTACATCCTGCAGGGACGTTATGATTTTCGGCATTTTCTTAAACGAGTACAGTACCTGCTCCATATACAGATTTACGTCCGAAAAACGTTTTTGCTCATACATATTTCGATAGCTGTTGATAATCACCCGCGGAATCATGGACATCCCGCAAACGGCAACCACACACATGCCAAGCATCCCCAGACGGAATACGAACCCCGCAGCAACAGACAGCGCCGTTACCGCCAGATACACCAGAATCGTATTTTTTACCCGATAGGTATAACCGTATCTGGCAATGGCAGCGGATACGTTTTCCGGATTCAGATAATAAAGAAACGACTCTTTTTTATGCATTTTCGTCCCTCCCTCCAAAGTCAAATACAAACGGCTCTGTAATGTTCACCCGTTCCATCTTCTTTTGAATGGAAGACGGAACCGCAGCCCCCGTCATCTGTCCGTCACAAATCATCAAATAAGCCTGATTTTTTCCGTTTTCCCGATCGAAAAAACACATCTGATCGATATAACGCCTGCTTTTACCGTCCGACTGCTCCTTCATCCGAAGCAAAATTCCGATATCAATAAAATCATAAATATCGTTGACCATCCGGTCGGCATCCAGTGAATTCTGGATCATATTCAGAAACCGGTCGGGTATTTTGAGTACATTGTCCGTATGGATCGTCGTAATCCCCCTGACTCCGGTAGAAAAACATTCCACCAGAGATTTCGCTTCTTTGGAACGGGCTTCCGAGAGCATACTCCAGGATGGGTTGAGCCGCAGGCAGGTTTTAATGGCATTGGTGTAATCCATCGCAGTCACATTTGTCTTTCCCGCCCCGTCTGCATGCTCCTTTTTCACTTTGATGGCAATGCAGTCATTTCCGGGATACAGCTCTGCGTAATGCCATTCCGGATTATCCTCAATGGTAATCACCTTATCCTGCGGCCGGATATAACCGGACAAAAACTTTGCAAACTCCGTCTTGCCCACTCCGGTATCCCCGCAGATGACAAAATTCATCTTCGTGCGCACGCAGTTGACCAGCAGTGCCAGTGTCTTTCGCCCGCAGTATCCCTGCCGTATCAGCCCGGCGGCATTGTAACGCGGTATGGCCGGCGCCTTACGAATACAAAATGCCCGTCCCGTCGTCGTCACCGACTCATGCACCGCCGTTATGCGGAGCTCATCCGATTCCGCTTCCAGAATCGGATTTGCCGGATTGAACTGCCGCTCTACTGCCATACTGACTTTATTGATAAAAACCTCCAGGAATCTCGGCGTAACCAGAGATGCATCTTTTTTTACCTTAACCTTATTTACATCCGTCAGCCACAGATCCGTCCCGTTGTAATCTACGTCCGTAATCCGTTCATCCTGAATAAAAGGCAGCAGGGGACCGAAGCTTTCATCGTCTAACAAAATCGCTTTGTTCCTATATTCATCCATTTTTGCCTCCGCACAGCTTTACGGTTTCGGTATCACCCCGCCTGCATTTACATAAAAATTGCCGATCAGGTCCGAAAACGCTTTGTATACCAGGCTGCTGGTATCACTTCCGATTACGAGCGTAATGATTCCAATCACCGCTACAATTGCCAGTACCGTGATAATCGTTGATCCATATTGTTTAAAAATTTCATCCATAAAGTTCGTTCTCCTTTTTGTTTTTTAAAATTGGTAAATTGTTCCGAATCGGAACCAGAAGATCCGCACGGATCGTCAGATGTCTGAACCAGACATAAAAATAGAAATTGTAAGTTTTGTTTGGGAAATTTTATTGATATTATAAAAAGATTTAAAAGACAAGTTCAGTATACTATATCATCCGCAATTTGTAAATACTTTTTTCAAAATAATTTTCGCGCTGCGTATCATTCCCAAAAAAGACCCGCACGGGTAACCGCTCCCATGCGGGCTTTTTTGCTTATTCCCTTCTGAGTGCCTCAATCGGATTTAAGTTTGCCGCTTTATAAGACGGCAGCATCCCAAAAACAATCCCAATCAGCATGGAGAAAATCACCGACCCGATTGCCGCCGGAACACTGATCGCCACCGGCATCTCGCTGACCTTTGATATAATCTCAGCCAGCACAATCCCCGAGACGACGCCCAAAATGCCGCCCATGCTCGTAAGCACGGCCGCTTCCGTCAGAAACTGCCCCAGAATATTGGACCTTCTGGCGCCAATCGCTTTTTTCAGGCCAATCTCCTGTGTACGTTCCGTCACGGATACCAGCATAATATTCATAACGCCGATCCCGCCGACAATCAGCGAAATGCCTGCAATCCAGATTAGCATGCTGTTCGTGGATTTGCCAAGCTCCTGGATCTGCCTGGCCTGTTCAAGCAAATCCTCTGCCTTATACTTAATCGTATCGTCCCCGGTATTCAGATAACTGTTTAAAATATTTGCCCCTTCTTTTCCGGCATTCGTCATATCATCCGTGGACGCCACCTTGATGACCAGGTTCTGCGGCTCGTCAAACTGGTAGATAATCGGCCAGACGGTATCCGGGACATAGACCTTTCCGGCAGAATCCTGCGAATACGTATAATAATCCTCCATCGTATTAATCACCGGCTCAAACTGCTTTGACTTTGCAACTACGCCGATCACGACAAACGGCTCCCTGCGGATCTCAACGGTTTTGCCCAGCGGATCCTCCCCCTGAAACAGCGCGTCTGCGGACTCCTTATCCAGCAAAGCCACCTTTCGGAAATCCTTATAATCCTTTTCGGTAAAGCCGCGGCCTTTTTTGATGATAAAATTGCAGGTATCAAAATAGTTCTCATCCGCCCCGATCACATAACCGCCTGAGAGCGCCGTATTCAAATGATAAACGCCGCCGTAATCCTGGCGGGACAGATACAGAGACGCATTGTCCACATTTTTAATTTCCTTCACCTGTTTTAAAATCTCGGGTGTAATCACCGGGACGCCTGCGGGAACGCCTTCATATCCCATTTCGTAGGTCCAGTCGCCCTGATACAGTGCAATTTCAACCGTATTGTCTCCCGAACCAATCAGATTCTCCTTAATCTGTTCGTTGGTTCCCTGGATCGTGGAAACAATGGCAATAATCGCCGCAATACCGATAATAATGCCCAGCATTGTCAGGAAGGAACGCATTTTATGCGACCAAATGCCCTTAAATGATAAACGGATATTTTCAAACATGTTTTCTCCTTCCTAGAAGCTTTCCGCATCCACCACTTTGATTCCCTCTTTTGCCGTCTTTCCGTATGGAAACGCAATCCGATCGGTTTCCTGTAAACCGGATTTGATTTCGATAGAGGAACCGTATAAGGTCCTCCCAGTCTGGATGTACTGCTTCACTAGGCGGTTTTCGGCGTCTGCCTTTAAAACGTAATACCTGCCGTCTTCTTCACGGACATATGCCTTGTCAATGAAAAGCGTATTGCTTTCCTGTTTCTCGGCAACCGGTGTAATGGACAGCTCCAGATAATCTCCGTTTGCAAGGCCGTCCGCGTTTTCGATATATGCCATAAACGAATAATAGGAAACATTGGGATTTCCTTCCCCGTAATAACCGCCGTTCCCCTCGGAAGGGTATTCGGAAATTTCCATAATGGTGGCCGCATACATCTGGCCGTTGTTCCAGGAATTGGCGGAAATTTCCTGCCCCACTTCAATCTGGTCAAGCATCAGCTCGCTGATCGTGCCTTCGATATACATTCCCTCCGCTCCCGTGATTTCAATAAACGCAGAACCGTCAATTGGCGGATTTTCCGGATCGCCTGCCGTTTTGACAATCCCGTCAATTGTGGCAAGCACCGACGAGGATTCCTGATCCTTTTTCAGCTTTTCCAGCTGCAGCTGTGATTTTTTCTTTTCCACCTGCAGTTTTTTCAGTTCGCTTTCTTTTTCCGTGATTTCTTTGCGAAGCTCGTCTGCCGTGTACGTCACCTGCACAGACTCCGATTCGCTTTCCGTAGACTGGGTATTCTTCTGCTCCGTTGATTTTTCTTCGGATTCCTCCTCTATGATAACCTCGTCCTCCAGCTGCTCTTGTGTCGCGACCGACCACTTGGAATCGTCCGCTACCGTATGCTGTTCGGCGCCGTTTACCGTCCAGCAGCTTAAAAGCGTTCCTGCTTCTGTGCTGTTTCCGCTCCAGATTTCAAATGCGGCCACCTGCTCTTTTTTCATCAGACGGTTCAGATAGGCTCCCGTTACATAACATTCCTGCGTGCAGAGGAACCGGTACGGCTGCTCGGGCGTTCCCTTTCCTTCATAGGGCTTTGCCGTTTTGTCGATATAATTGTACGCATCCCCGTCTTTTTTCTGCACCTGCATCATTACGACGGTCGAATTGTCCTTCTTAACGGTCGTCTTTTTATCTGTCTTCTGACTTCCGGCCGCAGGTTTATTGGAGGACGTGTTGGACACGGGCGTGATTTTTTTGAGCTTTTCGATTTCCCGTTCCGCCAGCTTGATGTCGTTTTCCGTCCCCTGCAGCTCCAGCTGCTCCATTTCAATCTGAAGCTGCACATCTGTCGTATCATATACCAGAAGCGGATCGCCTACGCTGACCGTATCCCCTTCCGAAACATTTAGCTCCGCCACTGTCTTATCTTCAATATAAACCGACTGGACATGGTCGTTTGCCACATAGCCTACGCTTGTCATATCGTCGCCCATAAACCCCCAGCTTAAGCTTGAAACCGCCCGGACCTCCGCCTGCGTATTTTCATTCTGGTAATTCTGATAGGCATAGACGCCGCCTGTCCCCGCACCGCCCAGGACCGCCAGCACCACAAGCCAGATAACCAACTTTTTAATCTTTTTCTTCTTCATGATGGGCCTCCTCTCCTGTCTCTCTGGAAATCTCACCATCAATAATATGATAGACCTGCTTCGCATGGTCGGCAATCTTTTTGTCGTGGGTAATCATCACGATTGTCACACCTTCTTCATTCAGTTTCTGAAACAATTCCATAATCTGCGCACCGGATTTGGAATCCAGCGCACCGGTCGGCTCGTCCGCCAAAAGAATCTTGGGATTGTTCACCATTGCCCTGGCTATGGCAACGCGCTGCTTCTGCCCGCCCGATAACTGGGTCGGCATAAACGTCGCCCGCTCTTCAAGCCCGACCCGGCCCAATGCCTTTAACGCACGCTCCCTCCGCTCTTTTTTCCGGACGCCTGCATAGCTTAAAGGCAAAGATACATTTTCCAGAGCAGATTCCCTCGGCATCAGATGAAAGCTCTGAAATACAAAACCGATGCTGTTTAGCCGTACATTGGACAGCTCTTTGTCCTTTAACGCCAGCACATCCGTCCCCGCCAACAGAAATTCCCCCGAGGTCGGACGATCCAGGCAGCCGATGATATTCATCAGCGTCGTCTTGCCCGAGCCGCTCGGCCCCATAATTGCCACATATTCGCCTTCTTCCACCTGCAATGTAATATCTTTTAGTACCGGGACAACAAGCTTATCCTGATTATAGTCTTTAAAAATATTCCTCAAATCCAGTATCATTCCAACACCTCCGGCTATTCTTCATCGAAACCGCCGTCCGAACCGGAATCATCATCCGTATCCTCGTCGTCTATCACCCAGTCATCCGAATCAGAATCCATATCCCAGTCGTCCGCTTCCAGATCCCCATCGGAATCCATATCCCAGTCAATGCCGTCCATATCAGCGCCATCCATGTCAAAATTATCCATATCCATATCGTCCATGCCGGCTTCCGTACCGCCCTGGTTATACAGATCGGAGGTATAATCAACCTCTTCCATATCCGTTACGGTCTGTACGCCCTCATAAAGCCCTTCCATCGGGAAGGCAATCAGATCGTCCCCGGTCAATCCGGACAAAATTTCGTATTCGTCCAGTTCCTCATCGTATTCGCCCAGTTCTACGGTACGCTTTTCCAGCTTGCCGCTGCCGTTATCCGCCCACACGTAAGCAGGCCCGCTGCCCGGTTCCCCGCTTAAATCCGTATCAAAATCCGAATACATTTCCGTATCGTCCCAGAACTCCTCCTGATCCATCAGGGCTTCCGTACCAAACAAATCCTCCTGCGGCTCTGTCAGCATTTCCGTGCTGTCGAAAACACTTTCCCCGCCTTCTGCATTTTCAAAAACAATATAGCCGCTGAACAGCCAGATCCCTTCTTTTTCCTCCATCTGTCCTCCGTCCAGCTCAATCAGCACATGCTGGCCGAGCATCAGCCCGTCGGCATCGTCCATTACAACATAAAACGGATATTTGCTGGAAGAAGAAACGGAATCGGAATCTCCCATCGACATACCGTCATCCTCACCGGAAATTGGCTCGCCGGTATCTAAGCTGTCCACCGTCCCCGTCCAGGTCAGCTCCTCATCTACCCGCGAACGGATAATGACATCGGTTCCGCCGGAAATCATACCGACATTCTGTTCATTTGCCGTCCCCTGGATGCGGTATTCTCCCGCCGAAAGAATCGTCATAAATGCAGAAGACTCCTGATCCGGGTTTTTCCCGTCGTTGATGGTTTTAACCACACCAGAAGCGGTACTGGTAACCTGAGAATTGTCTATTTTCTTCTGAACCTTATCCATTTCGAGTTTTTTACTGGATTTTTCGTACTCGGCCTGTTTAATCTGCGTCTGTATGGTCTGAATCTGCGTCGTATATTCAAATTTGTCGCCTTCCGCTGCCGCATTCCGCTCTTTTTCCAGCTCCTGGATCTGGTTTTTATAATTGCTGATCTCAATATCCTGGTTCTCAAGCTCTAATTTCGCCTGTTCCAGTTCCATTTTTAAGTCTTCGGTATCATACGAAAACAGGGGCGTACCCTCCGATACCTCATCCCCCACCTCTACAAGTATTTCCTTAACGGTACGTTCCGAATCTGCATTGATTTCAACCGTTTTCTGCGGCTGTACCACACCGGAATAACGATTCTGCGCGCCGGAAGCCGTACCCATAATAGACGACACCTTCTGCACATATACCCTGTCACTGCTGTCCTTACCGTTATTCCCCAGAAAATACCAGATAACACCTGCCGCAGCTGCCGCAAGCGCAATTGCTCCCAATATAACCGCTATTTTTTTCTTGCCCATTCTATCCTCCTAATTGCCAATGGCGTTTTGCATCCGTATCTATCTTATCATTATCTCATAATAAATACAAATTATATTTTCATTAAGATGCCAAATAACAGAAAGGGATCCTTTCGGATTTCATTAAGATGCCGAATGGCATAAAGGGATCCCTGCGGATTTCATTAAGATACCGAATGGCAGAACAGGATCCCTGCGGAT
>CAMSEJ010000126.1 GCA_947057405.1 uncultured Roseburia sp. | reverse complement strand
AATAGTCTCCACATGATACGTCCCCGGAAACATATCCACCCCGCAAATCTTCTCCACCTCATACCCATACCCCCCAAGCACTTCCAAATCCCGCACCAAACTTGTCGGCTTACAGGAAATATAAACCATCCTCTCTGCCCCGATACGTCCCCCAATCTTTGAGAGCGCCTTCGGATGGATCCCGTCCCTGGGCGGATCGAGCACCACCAAATCCGGCTTTTCCTTCATTTCGTCAATTACCGCAAGCACATCTCCGGCAAGAAACTCGCAATTTGTAAGCCCGTTTAACGCTGCATTTTCCCTTGCAGCCCCCACCGCTTCCTCTACAATCTCAACGCCGTACACCTTATCTGCCGCAGGCGAAAGCATCTGGGCGATTGTTCCGGTTCCGCTGTACAGGTCATATACCGTCCTGACCTTCTCGCCGCCGTTCTCTGCCAGCACAAACTTGCGGACCGTATCGTACAGCACCTCGGCCCCCAGGGAATTGGTCTGGAAAAAAGAAAACGGCGTAATTTTAAATTTCAGCCCCAAAAGCTCCTCGTAAAAATAATCCTGCCCATATAAAATGTCCGTCCCGTCATTTTGTACCACGTCTGCCAGGCTGTCGTTTTTCGTATGTAAAATGCCGGCAACCGTTCCGTCAAACGGCAGCTTTAAAATCTCCTCTTTCATTTCTGCAAGCACACGCGCCTCGTCGAATCCCTCCGTATGGGTGCTTGTTACCAAATCAATCAGGATCTCCCCGGTTTTTGCCGCTTTGCGCACCAGCAGATGGCGCAGATAGCCCTCATGGCGCATTTTATGGTAATAAGAAATCCCCTTTCCGTCAAAAAAGCTGCGCACACATGCTAAAACCCTGCGAAAATCTTCGTCTACAATCCGGCACTGATCCACGTCTACTATATCATAAAAACTGCCCCGCTTATGCATCCCAAGCGCCAGCGGGCCGCCTTTTTTAGAATCCCCAAAGGAAAATTCCATCTTATTGCGGTAACCGCAGGGGCGGGGGCTTGGCAGAATCCCCATGAAAATATCGTCAAATTTCCTGCCTGACGCTTCCGCAGCGGGCAGAAGCAAACGGCGAAGCTGCCCCTCCTTTAATTCCAGTTGTTTTTCGTAGCTTAAGCTCTGGTAGGTGCAGCCGCCGCAGGCGCCGAAATGCGGGCATGTTTCCCCGTCCTGCTCCAGCGGGGACAGCTCCAATACTTCCAAAAGCCGCCCCTCACACTTCCCGCGGCGCATCTTTTTCACCAAAAACGATATTTTCTGCCCGGGAATACAGTTCTTGACAACCGCTTCTGCCCCGTCCTCTGTTACAACAATCCCTTTATTGGGAAATTCCACCCTGCGTACCCTGCCCTCTGATACCTGTCCCTTTTTCATTCCTGTTTCCGCCTTTCTGAAAATCTCTATGCCAAAAAGTATGCTTTAAACGCTCCGTGACAGTAAAAAGGACCGCTTTTTATGCGGTCGTCCTTCCATTCAAATTCCGGATTATTTGTCATCTGCCTCGTCTTCTTCGTCATCGTCGAAGAAATCGTCTTCAAATTCATCTTCAAAATCGTCTTCAAAATCCTCTAAGTAATCCGGTTTGAAGAAACGGTACATTCCGTAAGCCGCAGCAGCAATGGCTGCTACGATTCCCAACACCGCAAATACCCAGATAATCTTGGAAGCTTTCTTCTCGTCATCCTCTTTCTTCTTCAGAAGGTCATTCCACTTTGACATTGTTAAAAAATCATCTACTTTATTCATGCTGTCCACTCCTTTTTGTTTATTGTTTTGGGAAACCGCTTCCGGCTTCCTGACGTCGCATGACATATCATACGCATATTATACCATATCTTTTCCTATTCACAAATAAAAAATTACAAATTCTTCAATTTTTATATTTTTTTTAATTTTGCGAAGGCTGCAAACATCTTTTTGACCCCTGCCCGGTCAAAATCCACCGTAACTTCATAATCCCTGCCGCCTTCGACGATCAGGGTAACGGTTCCCTCGCCGAATTTCACATGACTGACGCGGTCGCCGACCCGGTAGGGCAGTGCTTCCTTTGGGGCGTTTCCGAAATTTTTCGGGGGATTGTATGTACTTGCGGCAGCCATGGGCTTTGCCCGAAATGCCTCGCGTCCTTTGCCGTAAGAGGGCCTGTGATGGCGTTCCTCCGGCTTCGGCGGCGCCGGCTTTTCTGATTTTCCGAACAGCTCCTTCGGAATTTCTTCTACAAACCGGGAAACCTTATTAAACTGGAGGTTTCCGCGCACCATACGCTCCCTCGCACAGGTGACGGCAAGATGCTCCTTCGCCCGGGTGATCCCTACATACGCCAGGCGCCGCTCCTCTTCGATGTCCTCCGCCGCCGTTTCGGAAACAATTGACAGATAACTCGGAAACAGCCCGTCCTCCATACCTGCCAGATACACATTCGGAAATTCCAGTCCCTTTGCGCTGTGCAGCGTCATCAAAACCACATAATTGCTGTCCTCCTCTAATGTGTCAATGTCCGCAACCAATGCCACCTCTTCTAAAAACCCGCTTAAGGTCGGCTCCGATTCCCCCTGCTCGTAATCTGCAATTTTGCTGATCAACTCGTCGATATTTTCGATCCTTGCCTTCGCTTCTTCCGTTCCCTCCGCTTCCAGCTCTTTTACATAACCGGTGTCCTCCAATATTTCGTCAAACAAATCCGTCAGGCTTATCATGCCAAGCTTACTGCGCAGCGACTGGATCAGCAGCACAAACGGGCGGATTTTGGCAGCAGCTTTGCCGATGGAGGGGATCTCCTCCGCTGCTTTTAAGGCGTCGTAAAAGCTCATCTCATGGGATGCCGCATACGCCTGCACACGGCCGATGGTCGTAGCGCCGATTCCCCGCTTGGGAATATTGATAATCCGCCGAACTGCCAGATCGTCGCTGGCATTGTCAATCGTTTTCAGATAAGACAGCAAATCCTTAATTTCCTTCCGCGCGTAAAAGTTCACGCCGCCGATAATTCGATAAGGAATGTTGGAAACGATAAATTTTTCTTCAAACAAACGCGACTGCGCATTGGTACGGTACAAAACGGCGCAGTCCTTGTACCGATAGCCGTCCCGGAACACCTTTTCCGTAATGTCCTTTGCCGCAAACTCCGCTTCCTCATAGCCGTTGCCAAACTGGCAGAAGGCAAGCCGATCCCCCCTGCCGTTTGCGGTCCAAAGCTTTTTGGATTTTCTTCCATGGTTGTTGGCAATGACATGGTTGGCCGCATCCAGAATATTCTGCGTGGAACGGTAATTCTGCTCCAGCTTGATGACTGCGGCCTCCGGGAAATATGTTTCAAAATTCAAAATATTGTAAATATTCGCTCCGCGGAATTTGTAAATCGACTGATCGTCGTCCCCAACCACGCACAGGTTCCGGTACTTGTCCGCTAAAAGCCGGATCAGCTGAAACTGCGCCGTGTTTGTATCCTGGTACTCGTCCACCATAATATACCGGAAACGCTCCTGGTAATGCAAAAGCACCTGCTCCTCCTTTTGAAAGAGCTTTACCGTATAACAGATCAAATCGTCAAAATCCAGCGCATTATTCCGTTTTAAAGCATCCTGGTATGCCTGATATACCTGCGCCTGCCGGATTTTCTCGAAATCTTCTCCCGCCTGCCGGGCAAATTCCGCCGGATCGATCAGTTCGTCCTTTGCTGAGGAAATTACCGAAAGAAACATCTTTTCTTTGTATAATTTGGTATCAATTTCCATACTTTTACAGATGTCTTTCATCAATGCTTTCTGATCGTCCGCGTCATAAATCGTAAAGTTGGTTTCAAACCCTATCCGGTCGATAAACCTGCGCAGAATCCGGACACAGGTTGCATGAAACGTCGCTACCCAGATGCTCTCCGCACCAAATCCCACCATGCCGTTGATCCGTTCCCGCATCTCCCCTGCCGCTTTGTTGGTAAATGTAATTGCCATAATCCGGTACGGGTTTACCCCTTTTTCTTCTATTAAATAAGCGGCCCTGTGGGTCAGCACCCGGGTCTTGCCGCTTCCGGCGCCTGCCAGAATTAATACCGGACCCTCCGTCTGCATCACCGCTTCCTGCTGCGGCCCGTTCAACATTTCAAAACTGTTCATCCTGTCTCCTTATATACCTCTTGCTCTTCTTTTGCTTACGCATTTTTATTATACGGGGAAACAGAACGAAGCGCAATGAAAATTTTTCAAAAAAGTGAAGATAATCCGGGCTCTCATCCGTTCTATTAACAGAGGTACAAAAAGGGGAGGTGAATCACATGGACAGGCGGCAGCATCTTACAAAACTGATTGAACAGTACCAGAACCTCGTATTTTCTATCTGCTGCAAAATGACCGGCGATTATTTTACAGCAGAGGATCTGGCACAGGAGACGTTTTTATCCGCCTACCGCCATTTGGACACCTTTACCGGCACCAGCGAAAAAGCCTGGCTCTGCCGAATCGCTTCCAACAAGTGCATTGACTACTTAAAATCTGCCGCCAAACGCCAGATTCCTTCCGAGGAGGATGTCTTTGCCGCCTGTGCCGACCATTCTCCCGGTCCGGAGGAATGCATGCTCGCCCAGGATGCCCGCTCCACGCTTTTAAAGCGGTGCAAACAGCTCAAACCGCCCTACGATACCGTCGCCGCCCTCTATTTTTATGACGAGAAAAAAGCAGAGGAAATTGCAGCAGAGCAGGGCAAAAATATCAAAACCATCCAGACCCAAATTTATCGCGCACGCGCAATGCTGCGAAAAATTTACGAAAAGGAGCGTCGCCTATGAAACCGATCCAAACACCTGACTATTTAACGGATGAAGAACTGGCGGAGCTGATTGCATCCGCAGAAGCCGGCGCAGGCCCTGCCGCACCCGGTTATTTAAAAGAATGCATCTTAAAAAAGGCCGTCCCGAACAGACGTCCCGGACAGCGGGAACTGCTTTTTTTCAGTGCGCAGATTTCGGCTGCCGCGGCTGCCGCCATCCTGCTGCTGTTTACCATGCCGGATCCCGGATATCTGAAACAGGTCGCACAGCCAAAGTTTTTGCTTCGGGAAGAAAACACGGCCGGCCGCAGAGAGGATTCGTTCCTTCGGAAATTAAACCAAAAGGCAAACAGCCTCTGCGGCATGTTAGCGGACGGCGCAAATTCTATCTTTGAAAAGGAGGATCATTAATATGACCAGAAAAAAGAATTCTTTTTGGAGGCTCTGTTTTTCTTTTCTGCCCGGGGCAGGAGAAATGTACATGGGTTTTATGAAAATGGGGATCAGCACGATGAGCCTTTTTATGGCGGTTTTCTTTATCGCCGTCACGCTTGAGTTCGGGGCACTCATGATTGTGGGGCTTGTCATCTGGTTTTACAGCTTTTTCCATGTGCATAACCTGGCAAGCCTTCCCGACGAGGAATTTTATTCCATTGAAGACGATTATATTTTCCATTTGGACGCCCCGTCCGAACGAGGCAGGAATTTTTACAAAAACAACCGCCGCATACTGGCTTATGCATTGATTCTAATGGGCGTTGTAACGACCTGGCAGGGCATATTAAACCTGCTTTATGATTATCTGCCGGAAATCCTTTACCGTTATATCCGGCATCTCAGCTACGATCTGCCGAGGCTTCTCATCGGAATCGGCATTATTCTGCTCGGCGCTGCCATGATTCGGGGCAAGAAAAAAGAAATCGGTGAAATGGAATGGGAGGATGAAGATGGAAAATAAGGCAAATGAAACGGTACACCGCGTAGGGACAATTACCTGCGGTACGGCGTTGATTCTGGCAGGCATTTTATTTTTGCTGCATATTGTATTTCCGATTATCAGCTATTTGTTTATTTTTCGTCTCTGGCCCTGTATTTTTATCCTGATGGGAATAGAAATCCTGGTGGGGAACTGCAAAAAGGATACCCGTTTTATCTATGATACGGGAGCGGTTGTTTTGCTGATTCTGCTTTTACTGTTCGCGGTAGGCATGGCGTTTGTGGATTATCTGATCACGAATGTTTATATTGCAAAAGAGTTTTTTTATTGATAAAACCTCTCCTCTCTCCTCAAAAAAGACAGCGGTCTGAGCCGCTGTCTCTTTTTATTTCTTTATTTCCGAAAAAGCATTTCGTGCACTCCTTACCGGATCACCGATTTTTTACTCATTCCTTTTTTCGTCATCTTGTTTAAAAGCTTCGTCTTATCGGCTTTCTTCATGCTCTTCGGTACCTTTACGGTTACTTTGGAAGCCGTCTTCTTAAATGCATTTTTCTGGATTGTTTTAACGCCTTTGCCCTTGAAGGTAACCTTCTTAAGCTTCTTGCAGTTTAAGAATGCTTCTTTACCAATCTTCGTAACATTCTTTCCGATTACAACTGACGTCATTTTATTTAATCCCTTAAATGCCCTGCTGCCAATCTGTACAACTTTGCATTTGACTCCCTTAATCGTAACCGTTGCAGGAATTGTAATGCCCTTCTTGCTGCTCTTTACCTTAGAAACGGAAACCGTCTTTTTAGATACGCTCAATACCTTAAAGGTAATGCCGTTCTTCTTCGCCGTATCGCCTTTCTTTAATGCAGAAGCAGCCGGAGTCTGTGCTTTGACCAGACCTGCCTGTGCTTTTGCAAGCGTATCTGCCAGAGTGTTTAAGGTCGCTGCGTCTGCCGTAGCCGCTGCCTGCTTTGCTGCCGTATAAGCGTCTGCAAAAGCTTTCCAGGATTCGGCTGTGTAGCCGTTTGCACCTGCAGCATAAACCGCGTCTGCCGCTGCAATTGCTTTATCCAGCGTCTCTTTTGCAACACTCTGCACGGTCTTAAGATTTAAGGCACCCTGTAAATCGGTCAGGGCTTTCTTCAGCTCAGCCAGAGTTGCCCCGTCGCCTTTGTCCAAAACAGCCTGTGCCGCCGTAAACTGGTTCTTTAAGCGGTCAAACGATTCTTTTGTGTAAACCCCGTCTTTATTCTGGGTTTCCACGATTTTACGCGCCCCGTCCAGTAAATCGGAAAGCGCTTTGACTGCAGTTTCTTTGTCTAATTCTTCCTGCAGCCTTAAGCCTTCCGCTGCTTTTTGTACGGCTTTTGCCGCATCCGTTACCTGTTTCTTGGTGGCAGAGACGTCTGCTAAGATGCCTTCTGCTTTTGTAATTTCATCTTTGAGCGCCTGTACCGTATCCTGCGTGTACAGCTTTTCTTTGTCGCCTGCAATCCTGTCGTTTGCTTCATTGATTGCATCCTGCAGATCGGCTGCTACATCAATAAACGTGATATTTAATTCTTTGGTCAGAGTAGCCGGCTCCATGCCTTCGACTCTTGCCAGCGTAGCCGTAAT
>CAMSEJ010000125.1 GCA_947057405.1 uncultured Roseburia sp. | reverse complement strand
GGGGGCGGCATTGCCATGCTGGCTTTGGCATGCGTGCTGGCAGCCCCGCTTGCCGAAATTTTTGTGGGATATGACAGAAGCCTGTTTGCGATAACAAAGCAGGCCCTGACGACTTATGCATTTGCGTTTGTCCTGTACGGGGAGAACGTCTTTGCGTCTTCTTTTTTTACGGCGCTCAATAACGGCGGCGTATCGGCGGCTATTTCGTTTATGCGCACGCTTCTGTTTCAGACGGCTGCGGTGCTGCTTTTGCCGCGGGTGCTGGGGCTGGACGGTATCTGGTGGGCGGTTACGGCAGCGGAGACGCTGGCGCTGGCAGGCTCGGCGGCGTTTGTTCTGGCAAACGGGAAACGGTATCATTATCTAGAGTAGGAGGTGTACTGCTTCTTTCCAAGCTCCCGTTTTACCATCAGAAACGCCAGTGCCGCCGACGCCAGATCGGCAACCGGCCCGGCATACATGATACCGTCAATTCCCATATAGATCGGAAGCACGACAATCAGCGGCAGAAGAAACAGGATCTGCTGCGTCAGCGACAGGAAGATGCCGCCCTTTGGTTTGCCGATGGCGGTAAAAAAATTGGCGGTGATTTTCTGCGAAAAATTTAAAAACGTGAAGAACAGAAAAATTTTAAAATAGCTGGAGGCAAACCGGAAATATTCTTCGGAGCCGTCTCCGAAGACGGAAATAATCTGCCGCGGCGCAAACTGAAACAGCAAAAATGCCGCGGCAGAAATGGCAAAGCCGCAGAGACAGGCTTTGTAGTAGCCTTCCTTAACCCGTTCGAACCGCCTGGCGCCGTAATTGAAACTGACGATGGGCTGCATGCCCTGTGAGATGCCGATGATAAACGACAGATACACCTGGTTGACCTTAGTGATGATTCCGGCGCATGCTAACGGCACGGCTTCACCGTATGACGACATTCTGCCGTAGTATTTCAGGGAACGGTTCATGACAATCTGCAGTACCATCATGGCAAGCTGGTTGATGCAGGGGGCGGCGCCGAGGGAAAGAATCCGTGCCAGGTACGGTTTCCTTAAGATCAGGTGCGTCTTTTTTAGCTGTACGGTTTTACCGTGTAAAAGCAGCCAGATGACCATGCAGCCGGATACGGCCTGTCCGATGACGGTGGCAAGGGCGGCTCCCGCCATTCCCCAGGAAAAGACGAATACAAACAAAGCGTCTAATACGGTGTTGATAACGGCGCCTGTCAAATTGCAGATCATGGTATAGTTCGGCCTGCCGTCGGCGCGGATCAGGTGGCCGCCTCCGGTTGCAAAGATAAAGAACGGAAAGCCGAACGATACGATACGGGTATATTGCCTGGCATAGGGCAGTACGTTATCCGGCGAACCGAAAAACCGAAGCAGGGGATTTAAGAACAGCTGCGTCAGGACGCAAAGCACGATGCCGCAGGTAAAGAGCAGGACGGCGGCATTGCCCATGTAAAATGCCGATTTTTCTTTTTCCAGGGGATCTTCCTGCCCTTTTCCGGAAGAAATATTAAAAGCGGAAGCGCCGCCGATGCCGAATAAGAGGGCGGAGGCGAGGCAGGAAATGGACAGGGGGAACGAAATGTTGGTGGCGGCATTGCCCAGTTCGCCAACGCTCCTTCCGATAAAGAACTGATCTACGATATTATAAAGGGAGCTGACTAACATCGCGACAATGCTCGGAACGGCAAATTTCCATAAAAGACTGTTTATTTTTTCGGCTGCCAGGGGATTTTGGATTGGTTTGGATTCATTCATTTGAGATACCTTCTGTCGTTTTTGTTTTTGTCAGAATTTCGTTATGCTCAACAGTATAATACAACTTCGTGAAAAAAGAAATCATAAAATTCAGAGCGTTCGGATGTCAAATCACAGCGTAGACCGGGGATAAATCCGCTCTTTGGCTTGACAAATCCCGTGTTTTCTTGTATGCTTGCATACGTGATGAAAAAACAGAACCTATTTTTTGAATGAGGAGGAACGTGTTTATGAAGTTGAAAAAAGCATTATGCGTTGCATTAACGGCAGCATTGGCAGTAACCGCTTTTGCAGGCTGCGGTTCCAAGCCGTCCGATCAGGAGAACGCAGGCGGCAGCTCGCCGGACGCTGCGGCAGGGACGGAAGCGTCCGGAGCAGATACGGCAGGCGGTACCATTAAAATCGGCGGAATCGGGCCTTTGACCGGCGGCGCAGCCGTTTACGGGATTGCCGTAAAGAACGGCGCGGAGCTGGCGGTAAAGGAAATCAACGAAGCCGGCGGAATCGGCGGCATGCAGGTGGAAATCAATTACCAGGACGACGAGCATGACGCGGAGAAAGCGGTCAACGCTTACAATACGTTAAAAGACTGGGGCGCGCAGGCAATCCTTGGCGCGGTGACCTCGGCTCCGTGCGTGGCAGTCGGCGGCGTGGCGCAGGAAGACAATATTTTCATGCTGACCCCGTCCGGGACGGCAGTTGACTGTGTAAAATACGACAATGCGTTCCGTGTCTGCTTCTCTGATCCGATGCAGGGCGTGGAATCCGCCAAATACATCGGCGATCATGGCCTGGCAACGAAGGTTGCGGCGATTTATGACAGCTCGGACGTATATTCCACCGGAATCTACCAGGCATTTGCACAGGAAGCGGAGAACCAGGATTTTGAAATCGTAGCGGCGGAAGCGTTTACCGCAGAGAGCAAATCCGATTTCTCGGTACAGCTGCAGAAAGCAAAAGACGCCGGTGCGGAACTGGTATTTTTACCGTTCTATTATTCCGAGGCTTCTTTGGTACTGAAACAGGCGGCCGGCATGGATTACAAACCGACCTTCTTCGGATGCGACGGGATGGACGGCATCCTGGCGGTTCAGGGCTTTGACGCGGCGCTTGCCGACAACCTGATTTTCTTAAGCCCGTTTACGCCGACCTCGGACGATCCGGCGATTCAGAAGTTCGTAACGGATTACCAGACGGCGTACGGCGAAACGCCGAATCAGTTTGCGGCGGATGCGTACGACGGCATGTATGCTATCAAAGCGGCAATGGAAGACGGAAACGTGACATCGGATATGTCCCCGTCCGATATCTGCGAGGCAATGAAGGCATCCATGGTAAATATCACAATCGACGGCGTAACAGCAAAGAACCTCACCTGGGAGGCAAGCGGAGAGCCGAGCAAGGAGCCTATGGTTGTTAAAATTGCCAATGGCGATTATGCAGTGGTAGACGATGCAGACGCCGAAGGCGCAGCGGCAGACGGCGCAGCGGATGATGCTGCAGAAAGTGTAATCGGCACGGAAGCAGCGGCAGAGTAAGATGAGCGGGGGGTTATCTTTTAAGATAACCCTTCTCTTTTCATATGACAGGAAGTGAACGGGAAGTTCCTGTCATATGAAAAACCCTTCGGGCAGGACGTATGCAGCGGAGGGGAATGAAAAATATACCGGATGGGGGAATAGTATGAGCTTTATATCTTATTTTATTAACGGCATCAGCCTGGGAAGCGTCTATGCGATTATTGCGCTGGGCTATACGATGGTATACGGAATCGCCAAAATGTTAAACTTTGCGCACGGGGATGTTATCATGATCGGCGCCTATGTCGTAATGGCGTCCGTAAGCGGGGCGGGGCTGCCGCCGTTTGCGGCGCTTCTGGTTTCCGTTGTTTTTTGTACCGTGCTTGGAATCGTCATTGAAAGCGTGGCGTACCGCCCGCTGTTAAACGCGGCTTCTTCACTGGCTGTTTTGATTACCGCCATTGGCGTAAGCTATCTGTTACAGAATATTGCGCTCCTTATTTTCGGGGCGAACACAATTTCATTTGCATCCATCGTCCCGGTCCCGGCGCTTGCGCTTGCAGGGGGCGCCCTTACGGTTACGGGCGAGGCGATTGTGACGATTGCCTGCTGTATCGTGATTATGATTGGGCTGACGTTATTTATCAGAAAATCCAAAGCCGGGCAGGCGATGCTTGCCGTTTCGGAGGATAAGGGCGCGGCGCAGTTAATGGGCATCAATGTCAACGGCACAATCGCCCTGACGTTTGCGATCGGTTCCGCGTTGGCGGCGGTAGCCGGCGTGCTCTTATGCTCGGCGTACCCGACGCTTACGCCGTATACCGGGGCAATGCCCGGCATTAAGGCGTTTGTGGCGGCCGTATTCGGCGGGATCGGCTCGATTCCCGGCGCGCTGATCGGCGGCATTCTTTTAGGCGTCATTGAGATTTTCGGGAAAGCTTATATTTCCTCCCAGATGGCGGACGCCATTGTGTTCGGCGTGCTGATTGTCATACTGCTTGTCAAGCCCGCGGGCATACTCGGCAAAAACATTCAGGAGAAAGTGTAGGTGGCGGCATGAAGAAAATAAATAAAACGACAAGAAGCAACCTGATTACATACGGCATGGTCATTGCCATGTTTGTTATTATGCAGGCGCTTGTTTCTGCGGGGCGTATTTCAAGTCTTCTGCAGGGGCTTTTGGTGCCTTTGTGCGCCTACATTATCCTGGCGGTATCGTTAAACCTGACGGTCGGGATTTTGGGGGAATTAAGCCTTGGCCATGCGGGATTTATGTGCGTCGGCGCGTTTACCAGCGCATTTTTTTCCAAATGCATGGCGGAAGCGATTCCTGCGGCGGGTGTCCGGTATGTCATAGCGCTTTTGATTGGCGCGGCGTCGGCGGGCATATGCGGGATTTTGATCGGGATCCCGGTTCTGCGGCTCAAAGGGGATTACCTGGCGATTGTCACGCTTGCGTTTGGGGAAATCATTAAAAATATCGTAAATATCCTGTTTATCGGAAGGGATGAAAACGGCTTTCATTTTTCCACAAAAGACACCCTTTCCCTGGGGCTGTCCATGGACGGGGAAGTGATTGTAAACGGCCCGCAGGGGATTACCGGAACGCCGAAGGATTCGACGTTTGCGATAGGCATGGTTTTAATCCTGATTACGCTGTTTATTGTGTTAAACCTGATCCATTCCAGGAGCGGCCGCGCGATTATGGCAATCCGCGACAACCGTATCGCAGCCGAATCCATCGGGATCAATATTACAAAATACAAGCTGATGGCATTTTCCGTTTCCGCTGCATTAGCAGGCGTGGCGGGCGTTATATATGCGCATAACCTGGCGACTTTAACGGCGCAGCCGAAAAACTTCGGCTACAATATGTCCATTATGATCCTGGTATTCGTCGTGCTCGGCGGAATCGGGAATATCCGCGGTTCCGTGATTGCGGCAATTGTGCTGACGCTTCTGCCGGAACTGTTGCGGGGATTAAGCGACTACCGTATGCTGATTTACGCGGTGGTGCTGATTGCGATGATGCTCTTTAACTGGAGTCCGAAGGCAATTGCCTGGCGGGAACAGTACGCCGCTAAATTCAGGCGCAAAAAGCAAAAGGAGGTTTGATCACATGGCATTGTTGGATGTAAAAAACTTAGGGATTTCCTTTGGCGGCCTGCGTGCGGTAAATGAATTTTCTCTGGAAATTGAAAAAGGATGTCTGTATGGCTTAATCGGTCCGAACGGCGCGGGCAAGACGACGGTATTTAACCTGCTGACGGGCGTCTATCAGCCGAGCGACGGCGTTATTTTGCTGGACGGCGAAAATCTGGTCGGCAAAAAGACGATTGAGATCAATAAAGCGGGCGTGGCGCGTACCTTCCAGAATATCCGCCTGTTTAAGGAACTGTCCGTGCTCGATAACGTGAAAGCAGGGCTTCATAACCATTATCCGTATTCTACATTGGAAGGCATTTTCCGCCTGCCGCGGTATTTTAAGGTGGAAAAAGCCATGGACGAGCGCGCGATGGAACTGCTGTCCGTGTTTGATCTGGACAAAGAGGCGGCGACGCTTGCTGCTAACCTGCCATACGGCAAGCAGCGCAAGCTTGAAATTACAAGGGCGCTGGCGACAAGGCCGAAGCTTTTGCTTTTGGATGAGCCTGCGGCGGGGATGAACCCGAATGAGACGAAAGAGCTGATGGAAACCATCCGCTTTGTACGGGATGAATTTGACATGACAATCCTTTTGATTGAGCATGACATGAAGCTGGTAAGCGGCATCTGCGAAAAGCTGACCGTATTAAACTTCGGGCAGGTGTTAGCCTGCGGGAACGCGTCCGACGTACTGAACGACCCGGAAGTCATCAAAGCGTATTTAGGCGAATAGGGGGTAGTGGATATGGCTATGCTTGAAGTAAAGGATATGGAAGTATATTACGGCATGATCCAGGCGATTAAGGGGATTTCCTTTGAAGTAAACGAAGGGGAGGTTATCGCCTTAATCGGTGCAAACGGCGCGGGCAAGACGACGATTCTGCACACGGTGACGGGGCTTTTGTCGCCGAAGCGAGGGACGGTGCTGTTTGAGGGGAAGGACATTACGAAAATCCCCGCGCACAAAATCGTGTCGCTTGGGATGGCCCACGTACCGGAAGGACGGCGCGTGTTTGCGGAGCTTTCGGTGTATGAGAACCTGAAAATGGGCGCGTACACCAGAAAAGACAAGGCGGAAATTGACGCGACGCTTGCAATGGTGTACGAGCGGTTCCCGCGCCTTGAGGAACGCAAAAACCAGCTTGCCGGGACATTGAGCGGCGGCGAGCAGCAGATGCTTGCAATGGGACGAGCGCTGATGTCGCATCCGAAAATTATCCTGATGGATGAACCGTCCATGGGGCTTTCTCCGATTCTGGTCAACCAGATTTTCGACATTATAGAGGAAGTCAGCAAGAGCGGCACGACGGTGCTTTTGGTGGAGCAGAATGCAAAGAAAGCGCTTTCGATTGCGGATCGGGCGTATGTGCTTGAGACCGGAACGATTGTTTTGGACGGGGACGCGAAGGCTCTTATGGATGACGATTCGATTAAGAAGGCTTATCTTGGAGAATAGACAGATATTTGCAGGAGGTAGGATATGGATCATGTAGTGGTTACGATTGCAAGGCAGTACGGAAGCGGCGGGCGTACCGTCGGCAAGATGCTGGCTAAGGATATGGGGATTTCTTATTACAGCAGTAATCTATTAAAGATGGCGTCGGAAGAGAGCGGGATCAGCGAGCAGATGTTTGCGCAGCTGGATGAAAAGCTAAAAAACAGCCCGTTTTTGCGGATGTCTACGGATCTTTATACGGGGGATTTGATCCCGCCGGAAAGCAGCGATTTTGTATCGGCGAAGAATCTGTTTAATTACCAGGCGAAGGTGATTAAGCGTCTGGCGGAGACGGAAAGCTGCGTGATTATCGGGCGTGCGGCAGATTTTGTGCTAAAGGATTACCCGAATGTGGTGAGCGTGTTTGTGCATGGGTCAAAAGAGTTTAACCTGGCGCGGGCGATGGAGCAGAACA